>CAXTUV010000075.1:0-9976 GCA_964247445.1 uncultured Acidobacteriaceae bacterium
GGCCAAGGGGGGACAGTGCGGGAAGTGCTTAAAACACGTCTCCCCGGCGTCGAAAAGCTCGCGAGCGGCAAGGTGCGCGATCTGTATGCCGTCGGCCCGGACCTGCTTCTGGTCGCCACGGACCGGATTTCCGCGTTCGACCATGTGCTTGCGAGCGCGATTCCCGGCAAGGGCGTGGTGCTGACGCAGTTGTCACTGTTCTGGTTCGACTTTCTAGGCGTGAAGCACCACCTGCTCGCTTCCGATGCAGCCGGCTTCCCCGCTCCTTTGCCGGACTTCTACGAACAGCTTGCATGCCGGTCCATGCTGGTGCGCCGGGCCGATATGTTCCCGGTCGAGTGCGTGGTACGCGGTTACCTGTCCGGCTCCGGCTGGAAGGACTATCAACGGACAGGGGCGCTGTGCGGCATCGCGCTGCCGCCGGACTTGAAGGAAAGCGACCGTTTACCCGAGCCGTTATTTACGCCGGCCTCAAAGAGCCAAGGCGGCGAACATGACGAGAACATCTCGTTCGCGGAAATGTCCGCGCGCGTCGGCGCGGCGGACGCGGAAGCCCTGCGCGACCTGAGCCTGGGCATTTACACCAAGGCCGCAGCGCACGCCGAGGCATGCGGGTTGATCCTGGCCGATACCAAATTCGAGTTCGGTCGGGTCGACGGGGAGATCGTGTTGGCGGACGAGGTACTTACCCCGGACTCTTCCCGTTACTGGCCTCGCGAAGGCTACCGGCCCGGCGGCGCGCAGCCCTCGTTCGATAAGCAGTTTGTGCGCGACTATCTGCTCCAAATCGGCTGGAATCAGCAAGCCCCGGCACCCGCGCTGCCGCCCGAAGTGGTGGAGCGCACCTTGGAGAAGTACCTGGAAGCCTACCGGCTCTTGACTGGACGTCCGCTGGTGCTGCCCTCGTGAGCGCGCTCGGTACAACCGGTTTCGGAGTCACGGACTGGGTCATCCTGGCCGTGCTGCTCTTGTGCGCGCTCAATGCCGCCCGGCGCGGCATTTTTGTCGAGGCATTCTCGCTTGCCGGGCTCCTCGTGGGTTTGGGCGCGGCGAGCTGGTATTACCCTCGCATCGAGCCGTGGTTCACAGGCTGGCTCCCTTCGCGTGCGCTAGCGGAAGCAGCGGCGTTTCTCTTGATCGCGTTCGCGGTGGCCTTGGCGGCGGGCTTGTTGGGCCGGGTACTTCGAGGAGTGGTCAGAACCGTGGGCCTGGGCTGGGCTGACCGGCTGCTGGGCGCGGCGTTCGGGCTGCTCAAGGGCGGGGTGGTGGTCACGCTCGGCGTGGCGGTGCTGTTGGCATTTTGGCCGGGTTCCGGCGCGCTCCAGGGCTCGCGGCTCGGGCCGTACTTCGCCTCGGCGGCGCGGGGCAGTGCTCTTGCGTCCCCTGAACGCTGGCGCGACAAGGTGCGTTTCGGCGCGCGGCTCCTTCGGGAGCGCGTCGCCGAGCAGGCAGGAAACGGATGGCTGCAATGAGGGCGGCGGAAAGCGAGATGCGGGCGTGAAGCGAGAACTGGATTCCCTTGTAGCTGAAATGCATGCGGGCGGCATTACGTACGCGGAAGCAGTGCGCGCGTTCAAGCGGCGCTTTCTGCTTCAAGTGTTAGCCGGCCACAACGGAAATCAGTGCAAGGCGGCCGAAGAGCTCGGGGTGCATCGCAATACGCTGTCCCGCATGATCGCGGAGCTTGGGATTGATCCTTCGGATACACGCGGGATGGGTCGCCGCCCGGTGCGGCGCGCGGCCGAGCCGACGCTTGCCATCGACCGCACCGGCAGCTGATTCTGTTTTGAAACGCGATTCCATTTCGGGAAACGCCGGTTTGTTTCGTCAATAGGGTGCGGCCCCGTTCCACGCGGCTGCTTTACCCTGGAATCTATGGCGCACACGGCAGCGGCAACGGACAAGCAAGTGTACGTACAGCCCGGTTTTGCATGGGATGCACAGGGCGCATATCTGTTTGATATCGACGGAACGCTGCTGCGCTCCTACGACCGGGTGCACTACGACTCTTTTTTTGCCGCGGTGGAGCATGTCTTGGGCGCGACCCTGAACCTGGACGGGGTAACTCTCCACGGCAATACCGACCCCGGCATCCTGCGCGATGCCTTTCACCGTGCCGCCATGGAAGAAGCCGGCTGGCGGCCGCGTGTGGCTGAGATATTTGAGCAGATGAGCCGCCGGGTGGAAGCGCGCAAAGCCGAGATGCACCCGGCGGTAATGCCGGGCGTGGAGCCGTGCCTCCGCTACCTGCAAAGCAAGGGCGCGGCGTTGGGCGTGGCGACCGGCAACATTGAAACGATCGGCTGGCTCAAGGTGGAGGCCGCCGGGCTGCGCGACTGGTTTACTTTCGGCGGCTTCAGCGACGGATACGAGGTCCGGTCGGATATGATCGCGCACGCGCTCTCGCTTGCCCGGGCCGCGGCTGCTCCCGGTGCCGAAGTGTGCGTGGTGGGCGACACCGTCCACGATGTAACAGCGGCGCGCGCAAACGGGCTGCCGACCATCGCGGTCGCGACCGGCAACTTCAGCTTTGCTGAGCTCATGCAGGCCGACCCCGAGGTGTGCTGCACCTCGCTCGCGGACCTGCTGGAGACATCCGGGCGGTGAAGCACTCCTCGCATATCGGGCGAGCCCTAGCCGGGAGCGGACGAGCTTCTCGCGTAAAAAAGTTCGTGCTTGTGTGCTTGCTTCCACTTGCTGTGTGCCGGCAGTTGCCGGCGCGGCAAGCCGATCCTGCAATACCTGCCCTGAAGACACCAAGCACGGTCGCGGCGCAACCATCCCCCGCGCCACCCAAGCACGTCAGCACTCATGACCGCGACCGGGCGCAGAGGGCGTTTGCCGAAGGCGGCAAGCTGACCGAACGGAATCAACTGCGTGAGGCGGCCGAGGCATTTGCTCGCGCGTCCGCGCTTGTGCCCGACGACCCCACCTACGAGGCTGCGCTCGCGATCTGCCGTGACAACCTGGCCACCCAACTTATGCAGCAGGCCTTGAAGGCGCGGCTCAGAGGGAATGCCCAAGGTGCAGAGGCGCTGATGCGCGAGGCGCGCGCACAGGATAGCCGCAACCCGCTGGTGTTGGAGCACCAGAACGACGCGCTTGAGAGTGCCGCCCCGCCCCCGTCCGTACTCGGCCCGGTGCACGACGACGCGGGTCCGATTGCCGAGTTCGCGCCGCAGGGAGGAACTCGGTCCTTCCATGAAACGACGGCAAAGCCCGAGCTGCTGCGCGCCGTGCTGGGTGCGTACGGCATCACGCCGACGCTGGACAGTTCCATTGACAGCGCACGAGTGCACTTCGACGCGGACGACATTACATTCTCCCAGGCCCTGGAACTCGTTTCGCTCGCGACCGGCACCTTTACCGTTGCGCTTGACCCACAGCGGGCACTGGTGGCCGACGACACCAAGGAAAATCGAACCAAATACGAACGGCTCGCGCTGGAAACGCTGTACCTGCCCGGTCTGGATGCGGCCGAGCTGAATGATGTCGGCAACATCGCGCGCAATGTATTCGAAGCCACGCAGGCAACGGTGCATGAGGCAAGCGGAACCTTGACCCTGCGTGCGCCCGCGATCAGGATGCAGGCGTTCAACAGCGAGATCCACGAACTCCTGCAAGGCCGGAGCGAGGTCGCGGTGGATGTGGACATCTTCGAGGTACAAACGCAGCGTACCGCGAACGAGGGCGCGCAGCTGCCGAACTCGACCACCTTGTTCAATGTGACCTCGGAAGTGAACTCGCTCATTCAGAACAACCAGTCACTGGTGCAGCAGATTATTTCGAGCGGTCTAGCGAGCCCGGGCAATGTCGGCGAAATCGCGGTGGCGCTCATCCTGTCGGGCCAGGCCGGGACCTCCATTCTGTCCCAACCGTTCGCCTACTTCGGCGGCGGGTTGACCACCACGGGGCTGACGCTGACCTCGGCGGCAGCGAACGCACTGCTGAACGCTTCGGACACACGCATGCTTGATTCGGTCCGGCTCCGGCTTACCGACCAGGAAGAAGGCAACGTCAAGATCGGCGAGCGCTACCCAATCGTGACCTCGCAGTACTCAAATCTCGCGACCGGCTCGACGGGCATTGCGGGCATCACCTCGGCCGGGCTCTCGAATACGCTCCAAAACCTCGGCGTCAACCTTTCGCAGCTCAGTTCAGCCGCGACAGCGTCGATTCCGCAGGTGCAATACCAGGACATCGGCCTCCTGTTGACGGCGACGCCGCGCGTCGAAGCCGGGCGGGAGGTCGCGCTGAAGCTGCGCCTCCAGGTTTCCTCGCTCAGCGGCACGACGCTGAACAGCAATCCCATCATCAACAACCGCGAAACCACATCCATTGTGAACGTCAAGCCGGGCGAGAAAACCGTACTCGTCAGCCAACTGTCGAACCAGGAAACAAAAGCTCTGATCGGCATCCCGGGCCTCAGTGAAATCCCCGGCTTCAGCCTGCCGACCGAGCACGACACGGTCACCACGCGGGACAGCCTGGTGATCGTGCTCACCCCGCATATCGTGCGCCTGAGCCACATCGAGCGGGAAGGGCAGCTTGTTGTGCTGCCGCCGCATTCCTGAGCGGGGCTTTTGCGCTACACCTCGGCCTTAGCCGCTATTGGAAACCTGCGCCCCAGTCCGAATGCTTTCGGCGTCACCTTGAGCACCGGAGCGGCTTGTTGGCGCTTGTACTCGCTGCGCTCGATCAGGCGGAGCACGCGGGCGATTTCCTCGGGCGGAAGCGTGGTATGGGCGGCGATCTCGTCCGGCGTTTCGTAGCGCTCAATATAGGCGGCGAGCACCGGGTCGAGGTGGGCGTAGTCGGGCAGCGAATCGGAATCGAGCTGCCCGGGCCGCAGTTCGGCCGAGGGCGGCTTATCGAGAATCGCGGTCGGGATCACCATGCGCTCGCGATTGATCCAACGGCACAGCTGATATACGTCGGTCTTGAGCAGGTCGCCGATGACCGCGAGCGCCCCCGCCATGTCGCCGTAGAGCGTGGCGTAGCCCGTGGCCATCTCGCTCTTATTGCCAGTGGTCAGCACCAGCGCGTTCCACTTGTTCGAAAGCGCCATCAAGGTCGTGCCGCGGATGCGCGACTGTAGGTTTTCCTCGGTCAGGTCGCTCGGCGCGCCGGCGAAAAGCGGCGCGAGCGCCCGGTCGAAGCGGTCCACCATGGGCGCGATCGGCACGAGTTCGAAACGGATGCTCAGGTTCGCGGCAAGGACGCGGCTGTCCTCGACCGAGCCGGGTGAGGAATAGGCGGACGGCATGCCGATGCCCGTCACGTTTTCGGCACCGAGCGCCTCGACCGCAAGCGCGGCCACCAGCGCTGAGTCGATGCCGCCGCTTAAACCAACCAGTACACGGCTGAAGCCGCACTTGCGGACGTAGTCGCACACACCCATCGCCAGGGCGCGAAAGACCAGCTCATTCTCATCCGCGATTCCCGGGCGGAGGTCGCCGGTTTGAGATTCGGTGTAGAAGAAGAGGAGGTCCGGGGCGCAAGACAGGGAGCGCGCGGCTAGCTCTCCCTTACTGTTCAAAGCGAGGCTCCCTCCATCAAAAAGCAGGCTGTCGTTGCCGCCTACTTGGTTCACCATCAGCACCGGCTTGCGATACCGCCGGGCGATGGCGGCCAGCATCTCCTCGCGCGTGGTTCGCTTGCCGCGCCAGTACGGCGATGCGGAGATGTTCACGACCACCGATGCGCCGTCACGCATGAGTTCCTCGACCGGGTCAATGCCGTAGCGCCGCGTTTCCCAAAAACTTTTATCGTTCCAAGCGTCCTCGCAAATGGTGAGGGCGACGCGCTCGCCTGCAATGTCACAAACCTGCTGCGCCTGCGCGGGCGCGAAGTAGCGCTGCTCGTCGAAGACGTCGTAAAAGGGCAGCAAACGCTTGTGCTGGGTGAACACGACCTGCCCGCCCCGGAGTACGAGCGCCGCGTTGTGGACACACTTGCCCGTCGCGCGCGCCGCTCGGACCGGGCAGCCGACGATCAGGGAAAGGTCCTTCGGTGCCGCCTCCGCGATGGCGCGTACCGTTTCCTCGCAGCGGTCGAGAAATGATTGCTTTTCGAGCAGGTCCGCCGGCGGATAGCCGCAAATGGAAAGCTCGGGAAACACTGCTAAATGAGCCCCGGCCGCGTTTGCACGCGCCGCCGCGTCGAGAATCAGCTGCCGATTGCCGGAAAAGTCGCCGACCGTGGGATTGATCTGGGCGAGCGCGATCTTCACTTCCTCAGTGTAGCGCCGGCTGTTGGAACCGACAGGAACCCCGTTGCGTAGTTGAATGCATGAGAGCTCTCCGGCTTTTTGCACTCGGCGTTTTCAGCGCGGCTGCCTGCTGCACAACAGTGGCAGAGCAGGTGGGCACGCCGGCGCTGAATGCTGCGGAGATCATGGCGCGGGTGGCCGCCAACCAAGACCGGGCCGAACAGGCGCGAACGCATTACGTGTACTTACAGCACGCGCACGTACTCTCCCGCAGAGGCAAAACCGTGATGTGCGAGGAAAGGACCGAGTCGCGCATTACCCCGACCGCCGACGGATCGCATGCCGAGCTGCTGAAGCTGCAAGGCCGCATGTTCCACAAACATGTGTACGTCCCGTATACAACACTCGAACACGGCAAGTCCGGAAGCGGAGATGCATCAGAGGCGATCAACCTCGACGAGGATGAACTTGATCGCGGTTTGGTGGAAGATCTGCGGGCCGACCTGACCCATGATGATTCGAAGGACGGCTTTGATCGGAAGCTGTTTCCACACACCTCCAAGGCGCAAGGAGAGTACCTGTTCGACCTTGCGGGCCGCGAAAGTATCAACGGCCGCGATGTGTACCACCTCACCTTTTACCCGAAGGACAAAAGTGCCTACGACTGGAAGGGTGAGGCCTACATCGACGCGGCGGAGTACCAGCCCGTCGCGGTCAGTACGGAGCTTGCCCGCAAAGTGCCCTTCGCCGTGCGGACCTTGCTGGGTACGAATGTGCCGGGGCTGGGTTTCGCGATCACATACGCGCCGCAGCCGGACGGAATCTGGTTTCCGGTCAGCTTTGGAACGGAATTCAAACTGCGTGTGCTGTTCTTTTTCAGTCGGGAGATCGTGATCGATGCGCGAAACACTCAGTTTGAGAAAATCCATGTGAGCTCCCGCATTCTCGAACCGGAGCCGGGATCGCCTTAGCCCGGCAGCACCAGCTCATCCTGATCCAGGAACTCGCGCAGTATCTCGTCGTCAGTGTGGTCGAGCTCGTCGATGGTCCCGAAGAACCGGGCTTGGCCTTCGTGGAGGAACAGCACCCGGTCGGCGAGGCGTTTGGCGAAGCGCATGTCGTGCGTCACCACGATGGAGGTGAGGTGCAGCTGGTGCTTGAGCTTTTGGATCAGGTCGCCCATGCGCCGGGCGATCAAGGGGTCGACCATGGTGGTCGGCTCGTCGTAGAGGATGGCTTCGGGCTGCGCAGCCAACGCGCGGGCGATGGCGACCGAGCGCTTGGCTCCGGTGGACAGCGCGGACGGCAGCTCCTCGACTGCCGAACCGGTGACGCCGACCATTTCGAGCAGGCCCGACACGATCTGCTGAATCTGGTCCTCGTCTAGGTTCTGGTTGTCGCGCAAGGGAAATGCAACGTTTTCGCGCACGGACACCGAATCAAATAGCGCCCCGTTCTGGAAGACCATGGTCAGCTTGCGCCGGACCTTCTGCATTTGATCTTCGTCGAAGGGCACGATGTCCTCGCCCGCAACCAAGATGCGGCCGGAGTCGGGCTTGAGAAAGCCCATCAGCTGCTGGAGCGATACGGACTTACCTACGCCGGAACGGCCCAGGATGCACATGGTCTCGCCGGGGTTGATGAAGAAGCTCACATCGCGGAGAACGTGGAAGTCGCCGAAGGACTTGGACACATGCTCGAACGCGATGTAGGGGTCCGGCTGCTTCTTATCGGCTTCCTCGGTTTCGTGCCGGACCTCTTCGTCCGAGGGGACGGGCTCTTCGACAAGCTTCTCAATGTATTCAAAGCCTTCGGGCAGGTGCTCCAGATCGGGTTTGGACTCGTGTTCCTCGGTGGGCTGCTCGGGTTCTTCGGGCATGCCACTACTCTATCGGGCATCTTTCCATTGCTTCACTGCGAGCGCGCTTTCAAGTTTGCGATTTCAGCGTCATGGACGGACTGCTTGGCATAGAACTCCTTCTGATCGCGCTGAATCAGGTCCATGGAATCCTGCATGCGGTCGAGGCGCTTACTTAGACTTGCATTCGTGATGAAGAATGTAATCAGGCTCGTGACAATGCCGAGAAAAGCAAGCGCGGAAGGAATCGCCATCGCAAGGTAGAGCTGCGCGTTTGTCATAGTTTGACCTTACGCCGGTGCGAGTACTATGCAAAGGTTCATCGTTACCAAAGATTGCTAAACCAGCTACGTTCGTGGGTCAGCCAAGCATAATCCTCCGGTGTATTCAGGTTGGTGAACCACCGATGCGCCTCCCAGCCGTGCAAGGGCGCGAGCGCCTCAACGCGCGGGGTGTCGAGCGAAGCTCCGGCAAGCGCGTGTACGACCCGCATGACCTTGCGGTCGCCCCCGGCGAGCGCGACCCGGAGGCCGGGGGCGAACGAGCTGCGGTACACAGCGCACAAGGGTTGCGGCCGACCCTGAGCGAGTGGGATGGTTGCGAGCGCGCCGGTTCTGTTGGCTCGGTCGTATAAAGCGCGCAGAAAATCCGCCGAAAGGAGCGGGAGGTCGACAGCGGTGAACAGCACAGGTTGCGACGGCTCGCCGGCAAGTGAGCTGAGGGCGGCTTCTATCCCGCCCAGTGGGCCGGATTTCGGAAAGGTGTCAGGCAGAAACGGGTGTGTCGGCGTCCGTAACCCGGCGATGGCGGCTGTGAACCCGACGTTTGTCAGCTTTGTGAAGGCGTGGTCGAGGAGAGTCTGCCCCTGAAACGTGAGTCGGGCTTTATCGCGGCCCATCCGAGAGCTTTGGCCGCCGGCCAGGATGAAGGCCCGGAGCTTCAGCATGACGGCAGACAGCTCCAGGCTCGTTTACTTCTCGGTTGCTGTTCCCTGTTCTGCAGGGAGTCAGTGTCGTCCCTTGCAGCGAGAGTGGTAAAAAACATGCTTCTACCTCCCTTCTGCGGGGCTGTCGGGCAGAAACCAGATTCTTCACTGCACTTAGGACGACACCCGCTCTGAAAGTTATATTCGTTTCATGAAGCAGTGCTTCGCGGCGCGGGTGACCCAAGCGACTCGAAAAACGCAATCAGCGTTTCGATCCCTCGATAGAAGTTTGCGAGATGAAATTTTTCATTCGGCGCGTGCAGGCCATCGTCGGGCATGCCGAAGCCCATCAGCACCGTAGGGATGCCGAGCAGGCGCTCGAAGTCGCCGACGACCGGGATGGACCCGCCGCCGCGCACAAAGACAGGCGTGCGGCCCCACACCTGTTCCAACGCAGCTGAAGCGGCTCGGATGTAAGGGTTTTCCGTGCTGACCACGGCAGCCTCGCCCGCGTGGATCAGCCGGACCTCGACGGTGACGCCGGGCGGCGTGTTTGCTTCCACAAAGGCTTTCAGCTTGGCAAAGGTCGTGTCCGGCTGCATGGGCGGCACCAGGCGCATGGAGACCTTGGCCGTCGCGCGGGCCGGGATGACGGTTTTCGCGCCTTCGCCCGTGAACCCTCCGGGCATGCCGTGCACTTCCAGGGTAGGCCGCGCCCAAAGCCGATAGTGCAGCGGGTAGCCGGGCTCCCCGACCAGCGCCGGCGCGCCGACCTCATGCTCAAGAAACGCCTGCTCATCAAAGGGCAGGCGATCCCAAGCGGCAAGCTCGGCCTCGGTCGGGGCTTCAAGTCCGTCGTAGACGCCGGGAATCAGGATGCGCCCATCCCGATCTTTTAAGCTGGCGAGGATGTGGGCGAGAGCCATGAATGGGTTGGGCGCGGCACCGCCGTACAAACCGGAGTGAAGGTCCGTCCGGGCCC
>CAXTUV010000076.1:0-9338 GCA_964247445.1 uncultured Acidobacteriaceae bacterium
ATCTTCAAGCGGTCGAAGCGTTCCCGCCGACCGTCTTTCTTGACAACCATGCAGGGAATCGCGTCATAGCGCTCATAGGTCGTATAGCGTTTCGTGCAGCGTTCGCACTCGCGTCGCCGGCGCACGGCTGCTGAGTCGTCGATCTCCCGGGAGTCGACGACTCGGTCTTGCCCGTGGCCGCAAAAGGGGCAACGCATGATTAGGGCGATTCTAGCCTAAAGCCGCTTGCGGACGGCACGGCGGACCACCTCGGTTACAACCCCGTAGACTGCATGGGTGACCCACTCGCTGACGCGCTCCTGAGCCGGCTGATCTTTCACCGGTGCCGCGAAGCCGGAGTAGGGCAGCAATCCTTCGTGCATCAGCCGGTTCAAGCCCAAACCGAAAGCCGCCCCGCGCCATGCGGTAATGCGGGGGCTGAACTCAGCGGCCATTCCGTACACGCCCCCTGTGATCGTGCCGAAACTCCAGTGAATACCCTCGGTCGCGGCTTTCTTGGCGGCCTCGCCGGGATGCGCGTCCACCGCATCCGCCGCACGCTCGACAACCGCCTTCGGCGGCGGTGTTTGCCCTTGTGTGCGGGGTGGGAACAGCTTTTCCGCGACGACCTTGGCCGCGGAGCCGGCAAGGCCGCCGGCTAAACCTGCAAGCAGAGCTTTGGAAAGAGAACTGGGAATGGGCTGTTTAGCCATATCCAGTTGTCAGATGCTGCTCAGGCCTCCGGAACCAATGCAGGTTTTTCGTGCTGTGCGAGCACCGCCTCCGTGGCGGTTTCGCTTTCCTCGGTGACCTTTTTGAGCGAGACATGCTCAAACCGCGACCAGATCAAGCCGGCGGGGATAACACTGAGGAAGGTCACAATCAGGAGCATCGCAGCCGCGCCGAGCGAGGATTCCGGTGATGCGTAAAACAAGGACTGAATCGCCTTTGCGACGATGCCGACCTGAGTAAACCACCCGATGACCGGCAACTGCACCATGGAAGCGGCTTGGCTCGCCACCATCAGAACCAGGCATTGCGCTAGGGTCATCCCGTGCAACGGCGGCGAAGCCGTGAATGCGCGAACCGTTACCAGGTAGGCATACACGATCATGAACCACATCCCAAGTGACAAAACGGCTGCTTTCAGCACGGTCCCGACTGAATCAATTGCGTTCAGCCCGTCGCGGAAGCCAAGGATTTTTTCCCGCGCTCCTGCGCCCAGATTAGGAGAAAGCGCACCGAAGCCTCGCCCGAACAGCTCGGCTACGGTATGGCCTGCTTTGCGGACTACGACTGCAAAAGCGGCGAGGATAACTGCTGCCGTCAGCGCAAGCACGGCTAATTTACGGACGGCCTCGGGATGAGGGATGGCATGGCGGTCAGGCGCGAGCAGAAGAATTCCGGCGAAAATAACCGCATTCGAGCCGAGGTCAAAGATGCGCTCGACCGCGTACACTGCTATTTGCGAAGGTAAGGGAATATGCGTGCGGCGCGCTACCAGATAGGGCCGCACCAGGTCGGCCAAACGCCCGAAGAGCGCAACCGCGGTAAATCCGATCACCTGCGTCCCGATCAGTGAGGCGGCGGAAACGTGCTTCGTCGGGCGTAGAAAAAGTGCCCAACGCATGGCGCGTACACAATATGCGAGATAGATCAAGAGTACGCCCACCCCAAACAGTGCCCAATCGGCAAGCTTGAGCTGCTCTAAGAAGGTATGGAAGTCAAAATGGATGCGCCCGCGCAGCAGCCATACCCCGACCAGGAGCACAACAGCCAAACCTCCCCAAAGCAGAGTGCGGTTGGATCGTTTCGCTGCGGTCACGGTTTCGGGGCTCCTTGGGGGCGGACAGCCGCGAGCGATGCGGCGGCTTGGCGGGCGGTATAGCGCCGGTTGAACTCATGGATAATGCGCGCGACATAGCGCCGGGTTTCCGGGTAGGGCGGGATGCCGTGATAGCGGTCCACCGCGCCGGGACCGGAATTATAGGCCGCCAGCGCCCAAGCGACGTTGTTGCCGTATCGGGTGAGCAGGGCGTCGAGATAGGCCGCGCCGCCGCCGACATTTTCGCCCGGCGCGAACGCATCATGGACTCCAAGCGAAGCCGCAGTCGCCGGCATGAGCTGCATCAGCCCTTGCGCGCCGGCGCGGGAGCGGGCATGGGCGCGCCCGGCGCTTTCAGCGTGGACCACGGCGGCGAGTAGGTCTACATCCAGATCGTGCGCCTTGCCCGCGCCGCCTAGGATTTCGTGAAGCTCAGCCGGGGCGAGAACCGCAGCTCGCGGAGCGGGAACAACGGGCAGCGGGTCGGGCAGCTGTACGAACGAAGCGATGCTCGCCGTCGCGACCTCGATATAGCTGTCCGCGTCGGTGTAAAGGCGCGTCTTCGCGCCGTCGGTCACATGGTGGTCGCAGCGCAGGTCATAGCCGGTGGTCAGCGTTGCCGTTTCGGCGGCATGACCCGTGATCCCAAGCGCACACAGGAGGGGGAGCAGGACTTGCCGTAATGGAGAAGCGCGCACCGTTACACCGCCTGCGGCTCGGCTGCGATCGCTTCTTCGAGCAGCAGCACGGCCCCGTCCTCGTCGTTGGTGGCCGGGCTTACCTGCCAGCCGCTGCGCTCGGCCTCGTTGCGTAGGGTTTGGCTTGCATTGCGCATCAGCACAGGTTGACCGGCCCAGCGAAGCATCTCCACATCATTCCAGTTGTCGCCGACCGCCATCACGGATTCGCGCGGAATGCTGCGGCGCTCGCACAAACGGGCCAGCGCGACCCCCTTATTGCAGCCGAGCGGAAGGATGTCGAGGATCGAAAGGTCGCGCTCGGCGTATTCGGTCCGGTGCATTTCGATCTGCGCGGCATAAGCGGTGGTCTTCAGGTGCTCCTCAGCCGCGTTCATCTGCGCGACGGTGCCACAGATCATGCCTTGGATGGCCGGCTCACCCCGGTCGAAGACGCGCTCCAGCGGGTCCACTTGCTCGATGTAGGGCAGGTTCGCGTCGACCCAAAGGGCAATCCGGTCGTGGAGGCGGTCGAGCGACTCCAAAACCAGCTCGCCCGGGCCATGCTTCTCGAACGTGAACACCATGGTGCCGCCGAAGCGGCGCAGCTCCGAGCACAAGGCTCGGCTTGTCTCAATGGACAGGTAAAAGCGGTCGAGCACCCGGCCGGAGAACTCCTGTGTGGTCGCGCCGTTGGAAGCGATCAGCACGGTCGAAGGCGCGAGGCCGATCGGTTCCAGCAGCGGCAATGCATAGGCGGCGCGGCGCCCTGTCGCGATCACCACCTCCACCCCGGCTTCGGCGGCGCTGCGGAGCACCGCCATCGTATGCTCGCGCATCGCGGTACCACTTGAGGGCATCAGGGTTCCATCAATGTCAAACGCGGCGAGGCGGAGCGGAGAAGTCATTGTTTCCAGTCTATCGGCAGTTCGCGGCAGTTTGTTCAGCGCCGGCTGTGAAGATTGCCGCACAACGGTAACCGGCGCTCCACGGTAGGCTGGGAAGATGCCGGCCATCGCCTCCCTCCAATGCTCGCGATGCGAGCGACACACCCCCGCCGACCAGCCCCAAACCGTGTGCCCGCATTGCGCCGGAGTGCTTTATGTGCGCTACGACATGGATGCCCTGCGCGCAACGGCCCGCAAGCCCGGCAACGGCGCGTACTCACAGCTGGACGACAGCATGTGGCGCTACCGGGATGTGCTGCCTGATGTGGACCCGGTTACACTCGGCGAGGGCTGGACGCCGCTGCTTGCTTCCCGCCGGCACCCGGGCCTGCGCATCAAGGAAGAAGCAACGAACCCGACCGGAACCTTTAAAGCGCGCGGTATGAGTATGGCGGTCAGCATGGCGCGCCAGTACGGGCTTCGCAAGCTGGCCGTGCCGTCCGCGGGCAATGCCGCCGGGGCGCTTGCCGCCTACGCCGCTGCCGCGGGTATTGAGGCGCATATCTTCATGCCGCGCGACGTACCATTTGCCAACTACCTGGAGTGCGTGGCATACGGCGCGCACACGACCTTGGTGGACGGGCTGATCTCCGACTGCGCCCGCATCGTGGCCGAGCGCAAGGAGGCCGAGGGCTGGTTCGACATGTCCACCGTCAAGGAGCCGTACCGGGTCGAGGGGAAAAAGACCATGGGCTACGAGCTGGTGGAGCAGTGCGGCTGGCAGTACCCCGAGGCTGTGTTCTACCCCACCGGCGGCGGTGTGGGCTTTATCGGCATGTGGAAGGCATTTGAGGAACTCGAGCAGCTTGGCTGGGTTTCGGGGAAGCGCCCAAAGATGATTGCAGTGCAAAGCTCAGGCTGCGCGCCAGTGTCGCGGGCCTTCCGGGAGCACGAGCCCGCTTCGACGATGTGGCAGGGTGCCGAAACGTTCGCGAGCGGGCTGCGTGTGCCTAAACCCTACGGAGACTACATCGTGCTCGATATCGCGGCTAAATCCGGCGGTACGGTATTGGACCTGCCCGACTCTGAAATTCTCGTGTCCCTGCTCGACTACGCCAAGCATGAGGGCCTACTGCTGTCGCCCGAGGGCGCGGCGGCGACGGCGGCCTACGACCGCATGCTTCTCTCAGGCGAGCTGAAGGCGGAGGACCGCGTGGTGCTGTTCAACACCGGCGCGGGCTTGAAATACACCGACCTAACGGCGGAGCAGATGGGGCTCCGGCGCGCTGAAAAGCTGCCGGAGCGCATGGCGGTGGGTGGGATTATCACGCCGCAGTGAGCGCTTTTTGTGGACGCGCCTTGCGTTCAGCTTTCCTGGGTGCGGGACATGAAAATTATCCATGTCACTGTCTCAATCCCAAACTGTAGGGAGTTTACTGATGTATAGGCCTACGAGCCAATTTTTAAGTAAATTTGCTATACAGGGACCCGGAGGCAAATCCCTTCTCGCCTGGAGCGGGCAATCAACCGCCCGAACTGGCCAGAAAAGCCCCTAATACCCGTTCGCCACCAGATACTCAACCGTGACCTCGAACGGCATGGCTCCCCCGGTATCTTTGGCGGCCAGGCCGGTCCACTCGGGGGTTTGCCGGGTACCCGCGCCGGGGTTCAGCCCGTTCTGCACGGCGAGCTTCATCAGCACATCTGCTTCCAAATTCACGGGCGCGCCGGGAGCGAGCGTGTGTAGGTTGGTCGCCTCATAGGTGTGCGGGATGACCGCAACATGCAGCTCGCCCGCGCCGGTGGGGGTATCGTCGTTCGCGTCGCGCTCCGGGAACCAGCGGGCGACGGTGAGCGAAATGCCCTCGATCGCGACCGAGCCCTTCTCGACCACAAACCGTCCGACCGCGGGCGGGACCGCGATGCGCAGCAGCCAGTCCGTGCGCGTTCCGGCTCCGATGCGTTCCAAGCCGAGCAGCGAACCGGTCGCATCCACATGGCCTTGCACGATATGACCGCCGAGCGGCGCGCCTGAGGGCGTGGGCAGCTCCAGGTTGATGACCGAACCGGGCGCGAGCGCTCCGAGCGAGGTGCGGAGAATGGTTTCCGCGGCCAGCTCCGCCGCAAACCCGTCGCTCGAAGGCTCCAAGGCGGTTAGGCAGACCCCGCTGACCGCAACGCTGTCACCGAGCCTGAGCCGGCCCGCGAGTGTGGGCGCATAAATTTCCAGCCGTTGCGCGCCATTCGCTTCCGCCAAAACCTTAATGGTGCCGGTCGCCTGAATCAACCCTGTGAACATAGACTTATTCTAGCGATCCCGCCAAGGATCGCGCAGGTAGGCTTCGAACCGGAAGTCCGAGCCCGAGTCCGCCATCGAAAATCGGCGCAGTTCCAGTTGCGCCGGCAGGTCGCCCGCGACGAGCGGCACCCCGGCGTCGCCCAGGAACATGGGCGCATAAAATAGGCATAGCTTGTCCGCGATGGTTTCGCTGTCGCCGCCGTCCAGCAAAGCCCGGTTCAGGCGAGAGCCGCCCTCGCACAGCACATTCAAGATCTGGTAGCGCTCGCCAAGCACTTGCAGCAGCGCCCGCACATCCAGCCCGCCCCCGGGCAGGGCAGGAATGGAAAGCACCTCGACCCCGGCCTGCTCTAACGCGCGAGCGCGTCCGGCGGCTTCTCCCTCAATCGTTCGGGTCGCGACCAGTAAATCCTGGCGCATGGTCTGCACAAGGCGGCTGTTCAGAGGCAGGCGCAGGTCTGAGTCCAGGATGACCCGCAGAAGGGGCCGCCGCCGCGCTGCGCCGCTGCGGTCGGTCAGCAGTGGGTTGTCCTCAAGGACTGTCCCGATGCCGGTCAGTACGGCGTCGGAGGCGTGGCGCAGGCGCTGCACGGCGACCAGAGAGCGCGCTCCGGTAAGGTAGGCCACGCTGCCCGGAGGCTTTTGCGCGTGGGCCGGGGCGATGCGCCCGTCCAATGAAAGCGCTGCTTTCAGCGTCACAAACGGCAGCTTGCGCCTGATCCAGCGCGCGAAGCCGTCGTTCAACGCGCGGGCTTGGTCGGGCAGTACGCCTACCGTGGTTTCCACGCCGTTCTCGCGCAGAATAGCCAAACCCTTGCCGTTGACGAGCGGGTTGGGGTCGCCGGTCGCGACCACCACGCGGGCGACCCCCGCACGCAGCAGCGCCTCGGCGCAGGCTGGGGTGCGGCCGTGGTGGGCGCATGGTTCAAGGGTGAGATAAGCGGTTGCGCCGCGGGCGCGTTCGCCGGCTTCGCGCAGGGCGACCACCTCCGCATGGTCCCGCTGGTCGTAGCGGTGTGCGCCTCGGCCCACCGGCAGGGTGCCCCGGACAAGCACGCAGCCTACCCGGGGATTGGGCGAGGCAAGACCGATTGAGCCTTCCGCCAGCTGGAGCGCATGCCGCATCCAGCGCGCGTCCGCCTGCCCGTCGGCACTGCCCAAGGTATCCAGGCTAGGAACGCTGCTGTGCAATGACATCGCGGCCGGTGGTGTTGCTGAGACTCGGAACGCTTCCCCCATATGCTTCGCCCCCTAAAAGAGAGTCGATGAATGCTTCACTGTGGAAGGCAAGCAGGTCCTCGACCTTCTCGCCCACGCCCACAAACCGTACAGGCAACCGCAGCTCGTGGGCAATCGCGATCACGATGCCGCCCTTGGCTGTGCCGTCCAGTTTGGTCAGAACAATCCCTGTGACGCCGGCCGACTCCGTAAAGAAACGGGCTTGTTGCAGACCATTCTGCCCCGTTGTCGCGTCCAGCACCAGCAGAACTTCGTGCGGGGCGTCCCAGATAATGCGCTGGGCGGTACGGCGCATCTTTGCGAGCTCGTCCATCAGGCCGGTCTTGGTATGCAAGCGGCCCGCTGTATCTACAAGTAACAAGTCTGATTTTCGGGCGTTCGCAGCGGTCAAGGCGTCAAACAGGGCCGCTGAAGGGTCGCCCCCCTGGCGTGTTTTGATCAGATCCACACCGGCTCGCGTCGCCCATACTTCCAGCTGCTCAATCGCGGCGGCCCGAAAGGTGTCGGCGGCGCACAGCAGCAGCGTCTTGCCCTGCCGTCGGTACCAGGCCGCGAGCTTGCCCGTGGTAGTGGTTTTCCCTGTTCCATTCACGCCGACCAGGAAGACCACCTCCGGCGGCTTGATCACGCGCTTCGGCAGCGAGTCCTCCTTGTTCAGGATCGCGAGCAGCTCCCCACGCAGAAGGCGCTTGAGCTCGGCCCCGTTCGCGATGCCCTCACGCCGGGCGCGGTCGCGCAAAGCCTCCACCACGACCGTGGTTGTACTCATGCCCAGGTCGGAGGACAGCAGCACGGTTTCCAACTCGTCAAGCGCCGCCTGATCCACCTCGCGGGTGAGCGCGACCACGCCCTCGATCTTGTCGTTGAGCGACTCCCGGGTGCGCGCCACCGCGTCGCGCATCCGGTCGAATACGGAGCGCTTTTCGGGCTGGTCCAGCGAGCCGAACAGGGTTTGGATCATGGCCTAAGTTTAGACTGCCCGGGTTACACTTACCGGCATAACGGAGGCGTGCCATGGCGACTGCTGTGTTTGTTCCCGTCGAAGAATACCTTGAGAGCGACTACGAGCCGGATGCGGACTATGTCGATGGTGTTATCGAGGAGCGGCCCATGGGGCAGTACGATCACGGTTCCTGGCAGCAAGCATTGATTCTCTGGTTTCGTGCATATGCGCACGAGTGGAATATCCGCGTCATGCAGGAGTACCGCGTCCATGTCGCGCCCACCCGCTATCGGGTACCCGATGTAACGGTATGGGACCGCTCGCTGCCGATCGAGCAGATCCTGACGCACACGCCGATCGCGGTGTTCGAGGTGCTCTCGCCCGAGGACCGCAAAAAGCGCATGCTGCGTAAGCTGGCCGACTACCAAGCTATGGGCGTGCAAACAATTATTGTCATTAACCCGAAGAAAGACACAGTGTCCCGCTACCGCGACGGCATCCTGACCCCGGATGAAAGCCCCGAGTGCCCGGGCAGCGCGTGCGTGCTTGACTGGGCCGAAATCCGCGCGCTGCGGGACTAGCTCACTCATCCCGCCCCGGCCGCGCCATCAAGGCCCGCATGGCTTCCGCGGCGGTCACCTCGCCATGAAGCAGCGCGTGTACGTGGCTGGCGATGGGCATTTCAACCCCATGCCGGGCGGCGAGCGCGAGCGCGGCATCGGTAGTGCGGACGCCCTCGGCCACCTTGCCGCCCAGTCCGTCCAGGATTTCCGGCAGTTGCCGTCCGCGCCCCAGCTCCACCCCGACATGCCGGTTGCGTGACAAACCGCCGGTGCAGGTCAGGATAAGATCGCCCACCCCGGCCAGCCCTGCGAGCGTTTCCCGCTTGCCGCCGCAGGCCAGGGCCAAGCGGGTCATCTCGGCAATGCCGCGCGTGATCAGCGCCGCCACGCTGTTGTGCCCCAGGCCGAGACCCACGACGGCTCCGGCGGCGATCGCCATCACGTTTTTGAGCGCCCCGCCCAACTCCACGCCGATCACATCGGTATTGCGGTAGAGCCGGAAGGTTTCAGTTGCGAGCATCGCCTGCGCCCGCTCGGCGTCCGTGGCGCGCGCAAAGGCTACGGTCGCCGCGGTTGGGGCGCCGGCGGCCACTTCCTGTGCGAAGGAAGGGCCGCTCAACGTGCCCACCGGATGCCCAGGGCAGGCTTGGGCAAGCACCTCCGTCATGCGGCAGAGCGTTCCGTCCTCCATGCCCTTGCTCGCGCTCACCAGCAGTGCCGCGGAAGCGGGCGCGAGCGCGGCGGCGGTGGCCCGCATGTGCTCGGACGGCACAACCAGAAGGACTACCTCGGCCTGTCCGACCGCCTCAGGAAGCAAAGCGGAAACGCGCAACGCGGGCGGCAGCGCAAAGCCGGGCAGGTAGCGCCGGTTTTCCCGCTCGCTTGCGAGCGCGGCGGCATGCGCAGGAGTACGCGCCCACAAGCAG
>CAXTUV010000076.1:9348-9930 GCA_964247445.1 uncultured Acidobacteriaceae bacterium
CGCGAGCGCAGTGCCCCAGGCACCCGCCCCCAGAACCGCGATCCGGCTCATGGGAACACCCGCCGGTGGCTCAAGCAGTGGCCGGGCGCTTCGCGCCGAAGCGGTACTCGGTTCCCGCCAGCAGCCGTCGGATGTTCGCGTGATGCTTGAGAACTACGATCGACGGCCCGACAACCAAGACCAGCAGTACCGGCCACCCCCGCCCCGTATGCGGCGGCAGCGCGAAAGCGAGCGGTGGGATGATCGCGGCCGCCAGGATCGACGCGAGCGAAACAATCCGGAAAGCCGCGAGCGAAACAAGGAACGTCAGCAGGGAAAGCAGCGCCACGGGCCAAGCCAGCGCCAGGAATACGCCGAAGGCGGTCGCCACACCCTTGCCGCCCCGAAAGCCGAGCCAAATAGGAAAGATGTGCCCCAGCAGCGCGCACATCGCGGCAAGCGCCGCGGCTTCCGTGGTCAAAGTTCCGCGTGCCGCCCAAAGCGTCAGCACCACGGCCGCCCAGCCCTTTGCCGCATCGAGCAGAAAGGTAAGCGCGCCCAGCCCTTTCGCGCCCGAACGGACCACATTGGTCGCCCCGATAT
>CAXTUV010000077.1:0-6483 GCA_964247445.1 uncultured Acidobacteriaceae bacterium
ACGAGCCATGGACTGGGCGCGCATAAGGCGAGCAGGGGGGCGAGCAGCACGGTGATGGCCGGTACCCAGCCCGCGCGGTAGTCGACCAAGCGCCGTACCAGGGGCGTAAGAAAAAAGAGCCAGCAGCACAGGCTCACGTAGGCGGGAAAGTTGCGACGGTAAAGATAGCCGGCCAGCAGGAAAGCCATGGCCGGGAAGCCGTAAACCAGCAGCCGGCAGGCCGGTGAGATCAGCATTGCCAAGGTAATCAACGCCATGGCCGAAACCAACCATGGAGATTTATCCGGGGCTGAGCGCCGCGGCACGGCAGCCGGCCAGTTTGCCGCGCCTGCCTGGTGTTCCGGCGCGGGTAGGCCTACGGGATACATGCGGCCGCCTTTTCCTCAGACGGCAATCTTCTAAACCTGCGCAGGACGGTTTCGATATCGGAGAAACGCGGCAGCAGGTCGGGCAGGCGCAGCCCGAGAATCAACCGAAATCCGGCAAAAACAAAGATGAAGCGAGCCAGCGTGGAAAGCAGCAGAGCGGTAGCTGCCCCGAGAATGCCCCACCTGGGGATGAGCAGCAAGAGAAGCGGCACACTAAGCCCCAAGCCGACTGACTGGATAACTGTGACCAGCCCGGGGCGCCCCAGAGCCATGTAGGCTTGCGCCAGGATAAAGGCGGCACCGTTCAAACTGACTTCCGCCAGCATGACTTCAAACGGAACTTTCGCGCTCGCATAAGCGGCCCCATAAAGACTTCTGAGCAGAAAAGGACCGACCAGGGCGGCGGATGCGGCACAGCCGACTGTGAGCAACGTGCTGACGCGGGCTGAAAATTCAGTCAGAGCAAGGATGTCCGCGGGGCTGCGCCCGGCCGCGCGCGGAAACAGCACGGTAATGACGGAGCCTTGGAACAGATTCAACATGCGCGAAAGGCTGAGCGCGACGCCATAAGTGCCCATGGCAGCCGGCGTAAGCAGGTTGATGACGAGCACCTGATCCACCTGAAAGGCGAGCGCGCCGAGAATATCGATGCCGAAGGAGCGAACGCCGTAGCCGGCCAGCATGCGCGCGGACCTCCAATGCATCCGCCAGTTTGCAGCAAGGAGGCGACGAAGCTGCGATAGGACGATCAGCAGCGTCGGCACCGTGGCAAGCGTATACGCGAGCCCTCCCAGGACCGGCGTCAGGTGGTGCGCGGCCATGAAGCAGATCAGCATGACGAGCGTCGCCGCCGGCTGGCTTACCTGGACTGTATTGGAAAGAATGTTGAGGCCTGATACTTCAAGCACCGCGCGCCCGGTTTGAATGACGGCGCAAGCCGGCACCGCCAGCAGGAACCATTGGGACGCTCGGACCACGGGGTACGGGTAGTGGCGCAGCCAGAAGGGCAGAGATCCGATGCCGGCGAGAGCTGCGAGTGAACCCAGCGCGAAGCTGCTGAGGATGGCGGTGGGTATCAGCCGTGCGCTGTCCTGCTTGTAAAGGCGAAGAGAGTAGATGATCGCGCTCGGCATACCGAGAGAGCTGAGATAAGCAAGCAGAAGGGGCCAGATCGTCATGGCGGCCAGCTCGCCTCGCCCGGACGGCATGAGCACTCTCGCCGTCAGGATGCCGGTGGAAGCGTTCAGCAGCGCGATGATCACGCCGCCGGCGATGCCCTGGAGGACCGCCCACGACCCCCGCTGCACGGAGTGGATACCCGCGGCTTTGCCGCTGATTGACTCCGCGTCCGTGACAGCCGCTTCCAACACAACCCTCCCGGCCGGAGATCGATTGCTCCGCATAAGCGATCCGGTGTCGTAATGCCGTGAATTACGGCGCGAGTGCCGGGGAGACAGCGGCGGAGAAGTGCGACGCCTGCATGTAGCGCGAAAAGCTTTCCAGCCTGTTCGCCGGGACCAAAATCATATCTCCCGGTTCGAGCGCCATGTTGCGCTCGAGGTCTTTGGTCTTGCGTATCTTGTGCAAGTCAATGGTTCTGACCTCGCCTATGTCCTTGTCGAGATGACGAAAAACGACGATCCTTGTTTCCCGCGCCGAAGCGCGAAAGCCGCCGGCCAGGAGCACGGCCTGCATGGCGGTCATGTTGGGCTGAAACTCAATCTTTCCCGGGGCCTGCACTTCGCCGCCGATTGTGACATAAGGCCGCTCGAACTGCTTCAGGGTGAGATTGATCTCCGGGTGGTTTAAGCGCTCCGAGAGCAGCTTTTCGATCGCGTCATGGGTTTGGCTGATGGTGAGGCCGACAACTTGTATCTCGCCTGCCAGGTTGACGTTGATGTAGCCGTCCGGCTGCACGGTAAGCGTTTGGTTGTACTCCGGAGTGTAGCGGAGTGCCATTTCAACAACATCGCCGGCCCGCAGAGTGTAGCGCGGCCGCTGTTCAAGGTGCGGGTCGGCTGAGCAAAACCGCACCGCGAGCAGCAGACAGACGAGAAGCGAGAACAGCTTACGCATAAGAACTCCTTGCGGTGCTAGAGGAACCGGAACAGCCAAGCAGGGACAGGGTAGGTGCGTTTATTGAGAACAAAGCCCAGAATTTTGCCGTCCACAGTTCCCAGCAGCCGCTCCGCGTTCAGGATCTTGCTTTTGTGCGTTTCGTTCGCGGCCACAACGATGACCATCCCATCCAGGTGCGGGGCGAGGCTGAGGGTTTCTCCGCCTTGCGACAAGGGAGGGCAATCGATAATCGTGTAGCGGGCGCGGGAGCGGAGCAGGCTGACCTGCGACCGCCAGTCTTCCCAGGTGTTGAAGTTGGCCGCGCGGGCGGCGGGGCCTTTCTGATGCTGCAGCCCACCCGCCGCGTTTACTTTTTGGAGCGCTCCGGCCTCGATATATACAGCCGGCTTCAGCCCTTCGGTGCGCAGCTGATCCGCTATCTGCCTGCTGACGTAGCTGACGCCGGCGCGCGGCTCGGCTGCCGTGAAACCGACGGCAAGACCGGCCCCGGTGCTCGGCCGTTGAAATACGGAATGGATTAGGCTTTGCAATCGGTATCTTCCGGCATGTGCTCCCTCCGGGGAGGCCATACATGCGTGACTTCGCTGACATGAACATAGGCAAGTTCGTGTTTTCCGTCATCCAGCGCGACTGCTAAATCGCCGGGAACAGCCTCTTCCTGCTCTTCCGGCTCGGGCTCCTTGCTGAAGAGAGGTCGTTTGCTCCAGGCGATGGTAGCCAAGGTGGGGTAGCGGGAGCACAGCTCCAGCTCAGCCGCGTTTGCGACCGTGCTCCGCGTCGTATCGAGCAGGAAAACGGCAATCAATCCAAGAAACAGGGAGCTCGCGGCACCGAGCAGCGTGTCTCGCTTGGGTTGAGGGTGGAGCGGGTAGATCGAGTAGGTCGGAGATTGCACGACCGCGAAGTTGATCAGTTCCTGTCGATCCATCGCGTCGGCGATTTCCGCCTCATCACGCTTCTGTAAATATGCCTGATAGTTGCTGTCCAGTTCGGAAACCCGGTGCTGCAGCTCGCTGAACTGCGGCGAAAGCGCCTCAATCGATGCGAGCGTGCTCTGGGTTTCCGCGATGTGACGCTCAATGATCTGCCGCCGCGCTGTCACGGTCGGGAGCTGTGCTCGCGTCATCGTGAGGTCGTTTTGCAGCTGTTGCCAGGCGGGGTTTACGTCGCTCGATGCATCCTGCGCCTTGCCGCTCTTCGCATCCCGCAGACCCACTTCCGTTTCGGCGATCTGCTCTTCAACAGCCTTGACCATCCGATCGTCGGGACGGTACTTCACCAGCATCTCCGTCCGAAGATTCCGGAGCTTGATCAGATGCGTGGTAAGCTCATCGACCGCGCCGGTCAAGGTTGCAGCATGCTCAAAGGTGGCCTGGCGCTGCGGCGTCTTCCCGAGGAGGCCGGTATCCGCCTCGATGCGGCTTTGCAGCGAGCCGATTTGTTCATCCTGCTCATGCATCGCAGTCTGCGCGGCGGCCAGCTCGGTCGAGAGGTCTGCTTCTCGGTCGGTCACATTGGTAAGCCGGTTTTGCTTTTGGAACTGCGCCAAGCTGGCCTGCGCTGCCGCCAACTCGGTTTTGTAGCGGCCCGCCTCGTCGGAAAAGAAGCGCGTGGCTCCGATGGGCCGGGCGATCTGGCGCTGCCGCGCGAGAAAAGCCGCGATCAGGCTCCGGAGCCGGTTCTGGGCCTCCTGCGCGGTGGCGGCGGTCATGCTGACGAGCAGCACATGCGATTGGCGGGCCACGCTTACATCGAGCTGCCCCGCAAGACCGGAAACGACACGCTCGTGAGCTTTCAGTTCAGCTTGCGAGCGAACTCCGCGGGCCCTTTCATTCCAGATCGGGTCAACAATCTCTTCAAGAAGATCACGGCTCTTCAGCACTTCCAGCTCGGAGTTGAGCTGCTCCGGAGTGACGTCATTCATGACGGTGGTGCCGGTTGTGTTGCCGGCGCTGATCAGCACGTTGCTGCGGGCATTCTGCACCAGGATGCTCGCCTGCGAAATGTACTTATGCGGAGTCGCAAAAGTCCAGAGCAAGGCCAAAGTCATGACCGCGCCTGCGACCATGACAAAGCTGAGCAGATGCCGGAAGAGCGCCTCGAAGAGGATTCGGAGAGAGAACGAGGCTTCCCTTGCTTCAGGTTGGAAGCGGTCGGGCTTCGTGCTCTCATTCGCGATCATCGCCTTTCCTCCGCGCAGCTAAAGGTGTGTGTCCAACAAATTCTCTTGAGCCGAGCTTCTGATAGCGACCGGCTTTTACTCCGCCCGAGGTCCGCTCTCCGCGCAAGGAGGCGGCTGCTCCACGGGGAGCTCTTCTAAGTCGACCCTTTCCACCGATTGCGGCATTCAGAGTGCATGGCTTGAATCTGCCCGAGGATGAAAAGCTAGTTGTGCCAACCTAGCTGCGCTGCGGCCTGAGTATAACCCTGCCATCGTTCGGCCGCCAAGAATTTTTTGCGCCGGGCATAGGCTCTTTTTATATAGCTCCGCTCCCAGAGCGAACCTACCTCTGTGGAGAAGGTTTTCCTGCGCAATCTGTAGGTACGGCATTGCGTTTTGGTAACTGGGCGTGCATTACTCTTTGTACTGACCTGCATGCTCGAAGTAACATGCCCAGCTAAATCGAAGCGGGCGCTTGATCTGACGGCTATACTGTCTGCGCAGCCGCGAAACTGTTTCCCCGCGACGCGCGTTTGGATCGCCGAAATGTCAATGCATTAATTCAGAGGAGCATCGTTTGCAGCCCGGCAGCGAGACGATCGCGGTTCTTATCTGCACGCACCGGCGTCCGACAGACCTGTTGCGGTGCCTGGCTGCGTTGCGCGAACAAAGCCGGCCTGCCGACGACATTCTTATTGTCGTGCGCCCCAGTGATCGCGAAACCCATGAGGCATTGTTGCCGGAGCGCACCGCCGGCCTACCTGTAAGGGTGCTGCCGGTCTATGAACCTGGGTTGATTGCGGCGCGCAATGTGGGTCTGGCTGCTTGTAAGTGCAGTTTCATCGCGATGACGGATGACGACACAGCCCCTCACCCGGATTGGCTCGCGTATATTGTGAGTCACTTCCGGACAGATCCGAAAATCGGCGGCGTAGGCGGCCGAGACCGCTGCATGGAGGCAGGTCGGTGGAATGACCGCCGCGCTGCCGTTGTGGGCGCGCTGAGCTGGTTCGGACGCATGTCGGGGTACCACCACCTCGGGTTCGGGAACACTCGTGAGGTGGCCATTTTGAAAGGCACCAACATGAGCTACCGAATGAGCGCCGTGGGCTCGACCCGAGCCGAGACCCGCCTGCGCGGATCAGGCGCGCAAGCCCACGAGGACGCAATGTTGGCCCTGACGATTCGGCGCAAAGGCTGGAGGCTCATTTATGACCCGGCTATTCTTGTCGACCATTACGAAGCTGTACGCGAGGAGGCGCGCCACTATGGCGGGATCGTACCGGTCACCGACGCAGATGCTTTTAAAGAAGGCCCATATAACTGGGCGGTCGTGATTTGGGCAGAGCTTTCCCCATGGCGGCAGCTGGCCTTTCTGGCCTGGAATGGTCTTGTCGGTACGCGTGTGGCTCCGGGATTTGTGCAGGCCATTCGCTTCACGCCGAAGCTTGGCCGGCAATCCTGGTACCGCTTTCGGCTGACGCAGGCAGCTACATGGGAGGCCTACCGGGAGCTTCTCTCTAAGCCACTCCCAACGCCGGTTCGACAGCGCACGCAGGCATCGAAGTCATGAGCAGGGCAGCCTAGAATCGGAAGGCGTCATTGTGAGCGAACTGACTTACAGCTTCTCCGTATGTATCTGCACGCGGGACCGCCCGGAAGACTTGAGGGTGGCCCTTGCTTCGGTTGCAGCCTCGCATCATGCGGTAGCTCAGATCGTTGTTTCCGACGACAGCTCCGATCCGGAAACCGAGGCGCTGATCCGTGCCGAACGAATGCCGATCACATACGTCAAGGGGCCGCAGCGCGGCCTCGGCGCGAACCGAAATTTCGCGCTTCGCCATATCCGGGGGACTCACGTGCTCCTCCTCGACG
>CAXTUV010000077.1:6493-9920 GCA_964247445.1 uncultured Acidobacteriaceae bacterium
GGGTTCCTCAAGTCGTTGGGCGTGTTGTATTGCTCGACGACGATGCCGCCGTTCGGCCCGACTACTTCGACCGGATCGCCGCTGCGTATCAGCAGCTTGAGCCCTCGGCGCGCGCGCGTACGATCGTAAGCGGCGTGGAGTCGTCCGACGGACGACATATTTACCCTTCCGACATCGGATTTCTGGGTTATATGGACCAGCCTAGGGTGCCGGAAAGCGGAACTCCCCTCCACACATTCGTTATCAACGCGACGGTCTTTCCCGTGCAGGTATTTGAAGAGGTCGGCTTTGACGAGAACCTCGTTTACGGCTACGACGAAGCTGACCTTTCCACCCGCTGCGCGGCTAAAGGGTACGTGATACGGCTTGTGCCCTCCGCGGTTGTGGAACACTATTCATCGCCGCTTCACCGCAGCAGCTACGCGGCTTTCGCGCAGGGCTCCCGCCTTTACACCACTTTCAAACGCTATTTCTATGTATATCAACAGCCGTGGAAGGCTATGGCGTATGTACCTTGCGCGGTCATGCATTTGGCCGTGCATGGTTTGCTCAGGAGGCAATGCGCCGGCGTCGTTTTCGCGATTCGCTCGGCCTTGGTCGCCGCTCGCTACATGCTGCGCTACCGCCGCTGCCAGACCGATCGCGCGCCGCTTCTCTGAAGGAGAGCTCGCAGTGCAGTCGTTCGCTCGTGTTTAAGATGGGACCCGGCTCTTTGACTCACTCGACAGAGTCGTATAAAGGGAATGCATCGAGCGATGCATTTCGGAAGCAGAAAACTTTACGGCGACCGTCCGCCTGCCGAGTTTCCCGAGAGAAGCGGCGAGCACTGGATCCCCAAGCACTTTGCCGATCAGTTGCCCGGCCTTCACAGCATCTCCCGGAGGATAAAGATAAGCACTCAGCTCGCCAAGCATGATGTCGCGGGTTCCGGTGATGCTGGTCGCCACGACGGGGCGCTCCATCGCCAGCGCCTCGGCAACCATGTAGCCGAAGGACTCGTACTTGGAGGTTGACAGCAGCAAGTCAGAAGCAGCCAGCCAAGGCTGCACGTCATCCTGCCAGCCGGTCACCATCACCCGGTCTGCGATGCCCAGCTCGCCGGCAAGCCGGAGGAACTCCTGCTGAAGTTCGCCCGCACCCACCCAAATACCACGTGCGGCGGGAAAGCTTTTGAGAACCTGCTTGACTATGAGGAGAAAAGTGAGAGGCCCCTTCTGCGCTGTAAGCCGCCCCACGGACATAATGATGGGAACCTCCGGAGGCAGACCGAGTTCAAGCCGCGCTTGCGCTCTGTCGCGAACCAGAAATTGTGAGCACTCCACCACGGGCAGCATGACGTGATAGTGCCCGCTTGAGGTAAGTCGAAGCGAAATCAGCTGATCGGCTTCACCTTCGGTCACCGGGATCATGCACGCGGTCAGGGGAGCCAGTACTTTTTCGGCGAGCAAATATCTTCTGCCGAGATGAACTGCAACGGCATGGGGCGTGTAGACAACCCGGGGACCGTGCGGAAAGCTCAGCAAGCCGGCGACGCGGCCGAGCGCGCCGGCTTTGGAGCTGTGGCAGTGAACAATGGTCGGTTCAAAGCGTCCGTACAAGGCAAGAATGCGCAACATGCTTCGGAAATCAGTTCTCGCGCTGACCTCGCGCGCCATGTCTATCTGGAACGTTTGCCAGTTGTGCGCGCGGGCTTTGTCCAGCACCGCTTCCAGCGCAGGGGTCGCCCGTACAGTCGAGTACGCAAGGCCGAACTGAAAGGGCAAGCCGACGGATGCAGTGATCATTGTGTCCAGGTACGCAAGCGTGCCACCCAGCGTGGCTTCGATGAGATGGAGTACACGCGCCGGCTTGACGTGTCGCCGCCTTGACTGCGGGAGGTTGATAACTTCAGAAAGCTGCCCCAGATTGGAGATGTGTGTGCTCACGGAGTACGGCCCTCTCGGCGACCGACATGTAAAGTCGCTCCAACCGTACTACGTGCTGTTGCAAAGTAGCGGGGTTTTTCCAATATCTCTGGTAAGCATTGCTCCCCATGTGTGAAGTAACTTCCGGATTCTTTTCTAAGTTACTCAGCTTGGCGGTAAAATCGTGCACGTCACCCGCCCGAAACCACAAGCCGTTTTCTCCATCAGCGACCCACTCGCGGGCGGCTGAGGTGTCTGCGACCACTGCGGGAATGCCGCGGGAAAGCGCTTCTGCGACGACAAGTCCCTGCGTTTCAGGCCAGTGCGAAGGAAATACCAGTGCTCGCGCGCCGGCGAGCAGTTGTTCAATTTCCGCGGCGGTCTTCCATCCGGTGATGACTGCCTTCGGATTGGCTTGTTGGACGGCGTCCCGCATCGCACCCTCGCCGATAAACAGCGCTTTGACTCCAGCGCTTGCGGCGGCACGGGCAAACAGGACGGGTCCTTTTTCCGCGGCCAGGCGTCCCAGAAAAACGAAGCTGCTGTTTGTGCCGACTTGTACCGGCGGCCCTTGCGCGACCTCCACGGGATTGTCGATGCGGTGTACCCGCGCGCCGCGGGGAAGATGGCGAGTCATGATCTGCTCGCTCAACTCAGAAATCGCGATGAAGTCGCCAATGCCGCCGGGCAGCCTGCCTGGGCCGGCCTGGGCCAACTGCCGGCCTACACGCCATAGCTTATGGCGGTAACTTCGAGCATCGCAGTTGCTCCGGATGCAGCCCCGCGACATGGGCTTGAGGGCGCAGACAGTCTGGGTGCGATGCTGCAGCAGGGTGCCGATCGGGCATGCCGTCTGGTAGTCATGCATGGTCAGCAGGATAGGGAAGCCAAGGTCCGACGCCGCGCGCACCACGCTGGACGACAGCGACTTTGCCCACAGATGCACGTGAACAATCGTGGAGCCGGGATCAAGGCCAGCCAGGATATCGCGCATGGCGCGGCCCGCATTCGCGTTCCA
This sequence comes from uncultured Acidobacteriaceae bacterium, assembly GCA_964247445.1. GTDB lineage: Bacteria > Acidobacteriota > Terriglobia > Terriglobales > Acidobacteriaceae > EB88. The sequence goes on from CAXTUV010000077.1 coordinate 9,416, forward strand.
AATGCCTTGCAGCGCAGCTGCCGCGCGGTTCGGGTGCCCCAGCAAATCGTGCTGCCCCAGGCACTCGACGTGTAGGTTGCGGACGCCCTGGAGGGAAGGGTCAACAGGGCCGACCCCGGCGAGCACCGTTACTCGATGGCCTCTCTCGGCCAATGCGCGTGCGCTGCCCAGCGCCACCTTGCTTGCGCCTCCGTTGAAGCCGGCGAAATCATTTACAAGAACGAGATCCATAGGCCAGCTGCTTTCTCTGCGTGGGGCTGGTGCAAGCGCATTCGTCGGGAGACGAGAGTAGACCCGCTCCGGGCGGTGCCAAAAGCATACTTGCTTCCTGCTCGCGCGCGGAATTGCTATAACGAAGGATTTTCATCGATGCAGCGCTTGAGGTGTTCCCACAAGCCGCAAGCTGAGGTGACGATCCTCTCATGCGTTTATTACGTTTCACTCCTCCCCAATATCCTTCACGTATGCACGCTCCCATTGAGCGGAGCGGCGAAGTGGATTGAAG
>CAXTUV010000078.1:0-9872 GCA_964247445.1 uncultured Acidobacteriaceae bacterium
ACCCCACTCGCTGCCGTAGTATAGGCAAGGCACGCCCGGCATGGTCAGCAGCAGCAGATACAGCGGATATAAGTGGCGCGGCTCCCGCAGGATGCTCGCTGCCCGGTCTACATCATGGTTGTCCGCGAACGAAAGTAAGTCGAGCCCGCGGTACATACCGCCCGCGCCGAACTCCCGCTCCAAGGAGTAAGCCAGCTCAAAATAGTTCCGGTCGTTATGGCTCGACCATAAGCTCTTATACAGTTCATAGTTGGTCGTCGCGTCCAGCCCGCCCGGATGCGCCCATTGCCGGTAATCCCCATGCACCACCTCGCCTACAAGCCAGAAATCCTTCTTCAGTCCGCGGCAAAACGCCGCCAGTTCGCTCCGGATATTCGCGTCGAGCTTGTCCGCCGCGTCCAAGCGCAGCCCGTCTACGTCGAACCGCTCCACCCATGAAGCTGCCGCCGCGAATAGGTGCTGCTTGACCGCGGCATTGCGAAGGTTCAGCTTGACCAAATCGTAGTGTCCGGCCCACCCTTCATAGAAGAAAGCGTCGCCGTGTGGACTGCTCCGGCTGAAGTCCAGGTGGTACCAGTCCCGGTACCGAGAGCGCTCGCCATGAGCCAGAACATCTTGAAACGCCCAAAAATCGCGCCCGGTGTGGTGGAAGATCGCGTCCAGCATCAGCCGCATCCCGCGCCTGTGTAACTCACCACAGAATCTCGCGAACTCGTCATCGCTGCCGAGGCGGCGGTCGAGCCGAAAGTAGTCCGCCACATCGTAGCCGTGAGCCGAGGATTCCTGCATCGGGCCGATCAGGAGTGTGTTCACCCCGAGATCTTGAAGCGGATCCAGCCAGGCAAATAACTGCCGGACCCGCCCTTGGCTTTCACCGGTGAACGGGTTGCGTGCCGGCGCGCCTAAGCAGCCCAGCGCGTAGATGTGATAGATCGCAGCGTTTGTGGCCCAATGCATCGTGGTTTCCCCTTATATGTACATACCGGTCGGTACATTAGTGAAGACAGCTCACGAATAAATTCCATGGCTGAACTGGTGTACGATCTCTCGCCGCAGCCGGTCGGTAATCACAAGCTCACCGTCCAGCTGCAGCAGCAGATAGCTGTTCAATGCGCCGACAAACGAAAAGGCATACCGTTTGTGCCTGCCGCGCAGGTTGCCGTGCTCCCGCGCGGCCGCCGTAAACACTCCTTCCAGCACAGCCTGCCGCCGGCTGAAGTGCGCCGCTGCCGCTGCCCGCGTCGGATTTTCGCGCGGGGCGAAATACAAAGCCAGCTCCAGGCGGTAAGCAAGTGGCTCCTTCGCTGCGAAAGCGACGTAGGCCGTCGCGAGCCGGTCCAGCGTCTGCGGCAAGTCTCCCATATAGCGTGAGGCCTCCGTGACGCGCGCATCGAGCTCTGCCGCGTACTCCGCCAGCAGCGCCGCCAGCAGCCCTTGTTTGCTCCCGAAGAAGTGGTACAGCGTGGGTTTCGATAACCCCGTCGCGTCCGCGATCTCCTGCACCCCCACCGCGTCGTATCCGCGCGCCGCGAACAAGCCAAGGGCCGACCGGAGCAGCGCTTCTCTTGAATCCATAACTATTTTATATACCGTGCGGTATACAGAAGCAAGGGAGCGCCATTGCAAATAAAACTGTATGTCCAGCAATCTTTGAAACCGAATAACTCGGCGGGACGCCCTGTGAGACCTGCTTCGAGGCTTGATTCTACGAAGGCGCTACTGCCGCAGTTCCACGATGGTCGCCCCCTGCCCACCCTCATACTGATCCGCCTCCGTCACCGTCGCCACATGCGGATGCTTGCCCAAGGCTGCCCGCAAAGTTCGTCGCAGAACCCCCATGCCCGTCCCGTGCACGATTCGCACCCGCGGCAGCCCTGCTAGAAACGCCTGGTCGACAAACCGCTCCACATCATCCCCGGCCTGGTCCGCCGTCAGCCCGATCACATTGATCTCCGTCTGGACCGATCCACCCAGCTCATCGGCATCCGCATCCCGCGCAGTCCGCACAGTGATGCCCCGTCCTCGCGCGCTCTCCACCGGCGTCGGTGAAATCGGGACCGGCGCTTGCGCCGCTTGCACCACGGCTGCGATTTCCAACCGCCGCACCCGCATCTTCATCGACCCGATCGCCACCTCAACCGTCGAGGGATCAAGCTCACGCGTCACCCGACCTTGCTGCCCAATCCTAAGCTTGACCACATCCCCGACTGCGGCCAAGCGAGGGTCCTTGATCCGCGCCGCCACCTGTGCGGCAGCTGCCTGCATTGCATTCGGCTTACGCTGCCGTACCTGAGCCGTGAACCGCTCTGAGAACTCCCGCCTGAGCTGCGCCGCCCGGCGTTCCGCCTCCGCTTGCGCTTTCTCGCGGGCTGCCCGCTCCTCAATCCCTTGCACCGCCTCCTTCGCCTTTGCCTCCAGGTCGCGCAAGGTCGCGTTCAGCTCATTCTCAAGCTCGCGTACCCGCGCCCGCATCTCCTGCGCCCCCTCGGTTTCAAGTCGGTGTCGCTCTTGCTTCAGGGCTCTTTCTTGCGTCTGCACTCGCAAGCGCTCTTCGCCGAGTGACCCAATCTCCGCATGCAAGCGATCCAGAAACGCTCCGATATCAAGAGCCTGCGAGGTCATTCGATCGCGAGCGCGTTCAACAATCTCCGGGACCAACCCGAGTCTCGCCGCAATGTTGATGCCGGCCGAGGCTCCCGGCACTCCTTGCCGCAATTCATACGTCGGCGCAAGCGTTTCCGCATTGAAGCCCACCGACGCATTCCCTACACCCGGCGTCGTCTCCCCATAGATCTTCAGCGAGGTGTGGTGGGTCGAGATCATCGACCAACCGCCCGCATGCAGGAAGTGCTCCGCGATGGCCACCGCCAGCGCTGCTCCCTCTTCCGGGTCGGTCGCCGAACCAAGCTCATCCACCAGCACCAGCGTTCCGGGCTTGGCCAGTCCCGCCAGTCGGTTCAGGTTCGTGATGTGCGCTGAGAACGTTGATAGGTTCTGCTCGATTGACTGTGCATCCCCAATGTCGGCCAGCACCGCCGTGAGTACCGGAAACGCAGCCTCAAAAGCCGGTACCGGCAAGCCGGCTTGCGCCATCATGGCCAAAAGCCCGGTCGTTTTCAGACCGACAGTTTTCCCGCCGGTGTTCGGACCGGAGATGATGAGCTGACGGCGCTCCGGTTCAAGAGCCAAGGAGAGCGGCACGACCCCTGACGGACTTCCAGCAGCAACGCGAGTTTTGAGGCGGTGTTCCAGAAGCGGATGCCGTGCACCGACCACTCGAATTTCCACCCTTGCGCCGGTTGTGAACCGGGGACGCACACAGTCGTACTCCTCCGCGAACCGCGCTCGCATCACCAGTGTTTCCACCACACCCAGTACCCGCGCGCCCTCGCCGAGCAACCCCGCCTGGGCCGCGAGTTGTGCGGTTATCTGCAGAAAAATCCGATGGATCTCCTCGAGTTCTTCCTCGAATAGGCGCTGCAAATCATTATTTAACTCCAGCGTTTCCAAAGGCTCTAGGTAAACGGTTTGCCCCGAGCCTGAGCTCCCGTGCACAACGCCGGCTATCTTGCGCTTAAGCTCGGCCTTGACCGGGATTACGAAGCGATCGCCGCGGATCGTGATCAACTCCTCTTGCGCCGCCCCGCCCTCACTCAGCTTTCGCAGCGCGCCTCGCAGGGAGTCCTCAATCGCCCGCTGCTGCCGGTCAATCTCCCGCCGGACGCGCCCAAGCCCGGGCGACGCTGTGTCGGCCAGCCCTCCATCCGGCAGCAGTTTCGCTTCGATGCCCTCCACCAGCGCAGTCAAATCCGCGCTGAGGATCGGTTCGGTCAGCTCTCGCAGCTGTGGGAGACCCGAGTCGCGAAACCGGTCCGGCGGGTTGCGCATCGTGCCGGCCCACTCCGTTACGGCCCTGGCCAGCACCAGCAGTGTCCGAATCTCAACGGCTTCCAGCGCGGCTCCTGTCAGTCGCGCCTTCGCAAGCAGCTGCACGGGGTCTTCCAACCCGGCCAGGGCGGGCCGCACACCCTCGTTCGCCAGAAGGCGCATTTCAGCGACCAGGGCTTGTTCCCGCTCGATCCACCGCAGCTCCGGTGACGGCGCAAGCCCTTCGACCCACGCTCGCCCCAGTGCCGATGCCGCGGCAGGACGCAGCAGTTCCAGCAGCCGTTCCCACTCCAGCGGACCCCGCGCATACTCTTCTAAAAATTCAGTCACTCTTCCATGCTATCCGGCAGTCGCGGCTAGGTCGGCTCGCGTCAGCGGTCCTTACGGTACAGCAAGTCGCGAATCGCACTGCGGCGCGCTGCATCGGCTTCCGCTTCGGCCTTGCGTTCTTCCGCGCTCAACTTTACTTTGCCGCCGTGCTGCACAGCCGCGGGCTCACTACAATCCGGACAGCGGTTCGCGAAACCCGGCTTTCCGGGCTTCAGCTCAAATTCCTCTCCGCACGCGACGCATTCTTTGATCGGAAACACCATGCCCCAGCATAGCGCCGTCACGGCAGGGGATGAAACTACACTGAACATATGAGTGACTCAATCGCGCGCCTGCTCGCACTGGGCGGCGAACTTACAACCCGGCGCAAGTTTGATTTGGCGCACATGCATGTGCTCCTCCAGGCGCTGGGCGATCCGCAAAAGAACTTCGATTCCGTGCTGATCGCAGGCACGAACGGCAAGGGATCCGTCGCAGCCACGCTCGCGGCGATTCTGCAAGCTGCCGGCCACCAGGTAGGCCTTTACACCTCGCCGCATCTGCGGCGGGTGAATGAGCGTATCCGTCTGGACGGTGTGCTGATCTCGGATAGTGACCTGGCACGCCGGTTCGAGCAGGTTGAAGACGCCGCGGCTCAGCTTGTGAGCGCAGGCGCGCTGCCGTACCCGCCCTCATTTTTTGAAACCATGACCGCCATTGCATTCCTGCACTTCGGAGAAGCGCAACCGGAGAGGGTAATCGCGGTGCTGGAGGCGGGTTTAGGCGGTCGGCTGGATGCCACCAATGTCGTGGACCCGCTTGCATCGGTTCTCAGCGACATTTCGCTCGATCATCAGGAGTGGCTCGGCTCAACGATCGCCGCGATCACGCGGGAAAAGTGCGGCATCCTGCGCCCGGGCGGCCTAATGGTCACACTGCCGCAGCATCCGGAAGCTAACCAGATCATCGGCGAAGTAGCTGTTCCCCTTGGCGTGGAGGCCGTGAGCGCCGTCGATTACCTGCCCTTGCGAGGCATGGTAAATGCGGACCCGATGCGCAACCAGTACCAGGTCGCCTGTCCGCGAAGCTTGGGAGGCGGTTTGCTCGAAGTCGATTCACCCCTCGCGGGCGAGCACCAGCAGCGTAATCTAGCGCTGGCCATCGCTGCGGCGGTCAGCCTGCACGAACGGAAAGGTTTGAGCTTGACCAAAGGAGCCCTGGAGCAAGGGATCCGCAACACAAGCTGGCCCGGCCGCCTCCAGCGGCTGCGCAAGCCCGGCGCTCCGTTTATCCTGCTCGACGCGGCGCACAACCCGGCGGGAGCATGGGCCCTGCGCGCCGCTTTGTCCGCCCTAGCTCTGGATGGCCGACGCACCCTGGTATTTGGCTGCATGCAGGACAAGGCAGTTGACGAGCTCGCGCAGGTACTCTTCCCCGTGTTTGACAGCGTGGTTGTGACTAAGGCGAATGCGACCCGTGCCGCCGAACCGGCAGAGCTGATGCGCGCGGCGGAGCGAACCGGCACCCCATGCACCCAGAGCTCCACCTCGACGGAGGCAATTGCCGCCGCGCTCGCCGGAACGCCCGCCGATGGATTGGTCTGCATCGCGGGTTCGATTGCCCTGCTGGGGGAGTGCCTCGCCATGCTCGATGGCTGGAGCTGACCACGGCATCGGCGAAACCCGAGGGCGCGGATTTGCCGGCCTATGTTCCACGTGGAACATTCAGCTTTCGCGTACCCTGATCTCAGCGCATGCCCCACAAACTTCTACCCAGGCCTGATCCACTTCCGCTCTCCGCGCAGTTCGCATCGACTCTGGTGCGAGCTCCGCTGTTTCTCCTTGGCACCGTGTTTTGCGGCACTGCCTCCTTGCTGGCCTCCCTGACCGAACAGGATGGCCGACGCCAGCACCGCATCGCCCAAGGGTGGGCGCGCGCTTCCCTGTCCTTTGCCGGTGCTCCCCTTACCGTCATTGGTGGAGAGAACCTCCGGGCTGCGCCGGTCGCCGTCTACGCGTCAAACCACCTCTCCTACATGGATACGCCGGCGATTTTCGCCGCGCTGCCCTTCCAGTTCCGCATCGTCGCTCGCCACGACCTCTGGAACGTCCCGTTCATTGGCTGGCACCTGCGCCGGTCCGGCCAAATTCCCGTCAATGTGTCTAACCCGCGTGCCTCTATCGCCAGCCTCTCGGGCGGCGTCAAAACCCTGCGCGCCGGTATGCCGCTCTTCATCTTTCCTGAGGGCGGGCGGACCCGCACCGGCGTGCCCGGCCCCTTTCTCAACGGCCCCGCGTTCATGGCAATTCGCGCCCAGGTCCCGCTCGTTCCCATGGCGCTTATCGGGACGTATGAGCTGCTCCCCATCCACAGCAAGACATATTTCCCTTCTCCGCTCACGCTTGCCGTCGGCACTCCGCTCCCTACCACGGGATTGACCGCCAGAAACGTTGAAAGCTTGACGTCCGATCTATACGGAGAGATTTCAAACCTTTACTATCGCCATAGTTGGCGCAAGCCGGAAGCGGTTGCGGACGGTTATGATCGAGTAAGCATCGATGAGCAGCCCTAACCGCAAACCACGCATCGCCATCCCTGTACCTACCCTCCACGACGCTGCATATAACGATCGCTGCTGGCCGCAGTACGCGGCAGCGGTCGAGGCAGTCGGAGGTGAACCCGTGCGCCTTTCCCTGATGCTCGATCCCGCGGCGACTGCCGGTTTGGCCGCCGACTGCGACGCAATCCTGCTTCCAGGTAGTCCGGCTGACGTGCATCCGCAGAAATATGGCGAGGCTGCCCTGGCCGCGACGGCTCCCTCTGACCCTGCGCGAGAAGCTGTCGATGAGCTGCTTCTGCAGGATGCATTTCACCTCCGCAAGCCCGTCTTCGGCATCTGCTTCGGACTCCAGATGATGAACGTGTGGCGTGGGGGTTCACTTGTACAGGATTTAGCCGGCCATACCCCCGGCAAGGGGGAACCCCCGCTTGCCCATTCCATCGTCGTTGCGGCGGAAGCCCCGCTCTTGCGAAGCTTCTTTCTGGATCAAACCGCGCCGCAGGTCAACAGCAGCCACCATCAAGCGGTGCGCACGGCAGGTGACGGTTTAGTCGTAGCTGCCCGCGTGCAGGGCGATGGTGTGGTGGAAGCGTTGGAGGGCACCACGCAGGTTGAACACTTTGTGCTTGGGGTGCAGTGGCATCCGGAACGTTCGTACACCGACGATCAGCCATCCCGCGCGATGTTTACCGCTTTTATCACCGCGGCCCATCACTGGCACCTCCCAAAAGTGTGAACGCTCGTGAGATCATCGAGCTTCTTGGCCGACACTACGGCGAGGAGCCCTCTCAGGAACTCGGGGCGGCTCTATCGACCTATCTGGCGCTGCTGCAAAAGTGGAATGCGCGGACCAACCTGACTGCGGTCCGATCAGATCAGGAGATTGTCCTGCGTCATTTTGGTGAGTCTCTGCTTTGCGCGCGGAGCTTGCCTGAAGGGGCTGAAACGCTGCTGGACTTCGGCTCGGGCGCGGGCTTCCCCGGCGCGGTGTGCGCGATCGCTCGAGTTCAACTGCGGGTGTGCTTGGCGGAAGCGCAAAGCAAGAAGGCAGCCTTCCTCATGGAGCTGTCGAGGCACTTGGGTGTGGCTTTCGAGGTCCATGCGGGTCGCGTGGAGGCGCTCGCTCTGACGCGGCTGTTTGATGCAGTGACTTTGCGGGCAGTGGATCATATGCAGCAGGCGTGTATGGCGGCGCTCCCTCGCGTAAGGATTGGAGGTGCCCTGGTGCTGCTGACGACGCAGGAGGCGTTCGCGAGTCTGCGGAATGCTCTGCCCGCTATGGCATGGCAAAGCCCGATCCTTGTACAAGGAAGCGAGCAGCGCGTGATCGCGATTGGAATACGCGGCGAGTAAGGACGACGGTACAGGCCATTGTTCCACGTGGAACAGGGTTGCTGTTTTGCTCATGAGGACCTATGGTGGAAAGGTCCATGGGAAAAGTGTTGGCGATCGTGAACCAAAAGGGCGGCGTGGGGAAGACCACAACCGCGATCAACCTGGCAGCAGCACTTGCGCTGGAAGGGCTTCCGACGCTCCTGTTGGACATCGATCCGCAGGCAAACACCACGGGCGGCCTCGGCTTCGCGAAAGATGATGATCGGCTGTCAACCTACGACGTCCTGGTAAGCGGGACAGCGCTTGCCGAAGCAGCGCTGGCGACTGCTATTCCCGCGCTTAAGCTTGTTCCGTCGAGCAAAGATTTGGTGGGGGCGACTGTGGAGCTGATGGCGCGGGAGAACCGCGCGCTTGCTCTCCGCGAAGCGCTCACGGAAGCGCGATCCGCCCACGAGTTTATCCTCATGGACTGTCCTCCAGCCCTGGACCTGCTGACCCTCAATGCCCTGGTCGCGGCTGATGCCCTGCTCGTGCCGATGCAGGCGGAGTACTTCGCCCTGGAAGGTATCTCCGAGCTGCTTCATACGCTCGAGCGGGTGCAGGACGGGCTCAACAAATCGCTTCAGATCGAAGGCGTTGTGCTGACCATGTATGACGACCGCACAAACCTCGCGCAACAGGTGACCGCGAATCTGCGGGAGCATTTTGGCGAGAAGCTGTTCAAGACGACCATCCCACGCAATATTCGGTTGGCCGAAGCGCCCAGCTACGGGCAGCCGGTGCTGCTGTACGATCCGCGCTCTCGCGGAGCAGAAGCGTACCGGGAGCTCGCGCTGGAACTGATGCGGCGGAACGGGATCAAGGGCCGCCGCCGTCCGTCGGAAAAGAAGAACACGCGCGAAGTACGATTCTGGCCGTATTCCTGAGGAGAGAAATCGATGGCAATTGAGATGCCGGCGGAGCGGGGCACCAAGCGCAGGGCGTTGGGCCGCGGGCTGGATTCCCTGCTCCCGAAGGCGCGGCCCCAAGAAACGGCTGCGGTCGACTTGGCGCAAGACGTCGGCGCGCAGCCCGTCGCGGACGGCCGACCTTTTGAGATCGCGGTGGCTCAAATAGAACGCAATCCTTACCAAACGCGCACACGGTTTGAGGAGGGCGCACTCGCGGAGCTGGCGGCATCGATCGCGGCGATCGGGGTGATCCAGCCGGTGCTGGTCCGCAAGCTGGACGGCGGTCGCTACCAGTTGGTCGCGGGGGAGCGGCGTTGGCTGGCTTTGCAAAAGGCCGGGAAAGTGACAATCCCGGCGGTGGTCGCGGTCATGAATGACGCGCAGGCGATGGAGGCGACCATCGTTGAGAACCTGCAGCGGGCGGACCTGAACCCAATGGAGCAGGCGCGTGCCTTCGCGCGGCTGGGGCGCGAGTTCCGGATGACCCAGGAGCAAATCAGCGTGCGGACGGGCAAGGATCGGGCGTCGGTCGCGAACTACCTGCGGCTGCTGAAGCTGCCGGAGGCTTTGCAGGGAGCGGTTGAGGCGGGAGCGTTGAGTTTCGGCCATGCGCGGGCTCTGCTGGCCCTGGAACACGAAGCTGCCATGCTGAAAGCCGCGCAGAAGATGCAGGCGCTCGCGATGAGCGTGCGGCAGGCGGAGACGTTCGTAAAGGGGCTGCTGGACCCTTCGCGGCGGGAGAACGTCGCTCCAAAACCGGAGAGCAAGGACGTGAACGTCCGGGAGATGGAGCGCACCCTGCGCGAGGCGCTGCGACTGAAGGTATTGAT
>CAXTUV010000079.1:0-9799 GCA_964247445.1 uncultured Acidobacteriaceae bacterium
CACCGCGACTGCACTGGCCGCCTCGTAGTCGTCCATAACGGGATTGTTGAGAACTACCTGCGGCTCAAAGCCCGGCTGCAAGCCCAGGGCCACCATTTCCTGACCGAAACAGATACCGAGGTCATCGCGCACCTGGTGGAGGGGGAGAGCGCGCACGCGGAAACCCTGCCCGAAGCCGTTCGCCGCGCCGCCAAGCAGTTGACCGGCGCGTTCGCCATTTCGGTCATCGCCGCGGACACGCCCGACACGATCGTCGTCGCCCGGCAGGGCCCGCCCGCCGTCATCGGCGTGGGGCAGGGCGAGTACTTCGTCGCCTCCGACGTCCCCGGAATTCTCCACCACACGCGCGATTTCTACTTCCTGGCCGACGGCGACTTGGCCGTCCTCACCCCGTCCGGCGTGACCATCACCGATTTCGACTCGAGCCCGGTAAAGCGCCCTATCACCCGCGTCGTTTGGGACCCAATCCAGGCCGAAAAGGGCGGCTACAAGCACTTCATGCTCAAGGAGATCTTCGAGCAGCCCCGCTCGGTCCGCGACACGACGCTGGGCCGGGTTTCACTCGATACCGGCCAGGTTTTCCTTGACCAGATGGACATCTCCGCCGACGAGTTCCGCGCCGCGACCCGCTTGAACATCGCCGCCTGCGGAACTAGCTGGCACGCCGCGCTCGCGGGCAAGTTCATGATCGAGCGACTGGCCCGCCTGCCGGTCGAGGTGGACTATGCGAGCGAGTACCGCTACCGCGACCCCATCCCGGACCCGTCTGCGCTCGGCCTGCTGATCACGCAGTCCGGTGAAACCGCCGATACACTCGCCGCACAGCGCGAAATGCGCCTGAAAGGCGCGAAGACGATCGCGATCTGCAACGTGGTGGGCGCGGCGGTGGCCCGCGAAGCGCAGGGCGTGCTTTACACCCACGCCGGCCCGGAGATCGGCGTGGCCTCGACAAAGGCCTTCACCGCCCAACTGACGGCGCTATTCGTGCTCGCGCTTCACCTAGCCCAGGTACGCGGGACTTTACCCGAAAGCGAAACGAAACGACTCGTCACCGAGCTCGCCCTGCTTCCCGGCAAGCTTGAGGCCATCCTCCGCACCGTCGACGCGGAATGCGAAAAGCTGGCCAAGCTTTACGCGGGCGCGAGCGACTTCCTGTTCCTCGGCCGAGGCATCCACTATCCCATTGCGCTCGAAGGCGCGCTCAAACTTAAAGAAATCTCCTACATCCACGCCGAGGGCTACCCGGCTGGCGAGATGAAGCATGGCCCCAACGCCCTAATCGATGAGCGCCTGCCCGTGGTCGCGCTCGCCACCCGCGACACCAACGATCCCGGGTCGATGATTCGGTATGAAAAAGCGCTGGGCAACATCCAGGAGGTCACCGCGCGCTCAGGTAAGGTCATCGCGATCACAACGGAGGCAGATGACCGTGAACACGACGAGGATGCCACCGCGCTCGCCGGGTTGGTCGACCACGTACTCACAATCCCGCCCGCCCCCGAGCTCCTGCTGCCCATCCTCGAAGTCGTCCCACTCCAGCTGCTCGCCTACCACATCGCCGTCCGCCGCGGCTGCGACGTGGACCAGCCCCGAAATCTCGCGAAGTCGGTGACGGTCGAATAGCGGCCTCGCCGTTCCGCTCTTGATCTTGCATGCTTTATCTGAGATGGGAAACGCGTTTCTCGAAACAGATCTCAGGGCGACCGCGCTGGTCTGTACCGCCTTCAGTCGGTAGTGGCTCGTAAACCCACTTGTTCGTTCCGTTTTGGCAAGGTACGTTCAAATCTGAACCATGCCACCATCAACAAAAAGCTCGGCACCATTCACATAGCTGGCTTCATCCGAAGCGAGAAAAAGCACCGCTTTCGCGATCTCTTCCGGTGTGCCGCTCGCCCGAGGGGTATGTCTTTCGCCAGTTCAGAAAGCAGAGTCACCGCGTTTTCTCGCCCTCCAGTTGCGGCTTCGATGGCGGGAGTGTGAACCGGACCCGGGCTTACGACATTGACGCGGATGCGTCGACCTTTGAGTTCATTGGCCCACGTACGCGCAAAGCTGCGTACTGCGGCTTTTGTTGCGCTCAGGACGCTGAAACCTGCAACACCCTTAATGGTCCACATGGATGCATTAAGAACGACAGCAGCATGGTCCGGCAACAGTGGAAGCGCTTTCTGCATGCAGAAGAAAACACCTCGTACATTAGTGGAAAAGGTTGAGTCGAACTCTTCTTCGGTCACCTGATTCATCGTGGAATGCGTGGCAATACCGGCGTTCAGAAAGAGAATATCCAGCTTACCGGTTCCTTCACGTACAGCCGCAAAAAGCCGGTCAAGATCCTCGGTTTGAGAAACATCACCTTGGATGCCCACGGATCCATGTCCAATCATTGCAACAGCTTGATCGAGTTCCTTATGGCGTCTTCCCGTGATGAAGACGCGAGTCCCTTCTTGAGCAAAACGTATCGCGGTTGCCAGACCGATTCCGGTCGTCCCACCGGTTACCAGTGCAACCTTGTTTTCCAGCCGTCCGCTCATGATTCACCTCGCGCATTTCCAACCGTATGGTTGGGAGCTACTCGGTAGATGCAACTACTTGGTTGGAGATTCACTACAATTCTCTTATGGCCTGGGATACGCAAGAAACGCAGCGCAGACTCTTGCTGGCAGCTCGCGCGGAGTTCGCACGGAGTGGCTACGATGGAGCAACCATGGCGCAGATTGCTAACCGGGCTGGCCTTAATAAGGAGCGGCTTTACAACTACTTTGGAGACAAAAGGCTCCTTTTTAAAACTGTGCTGACGAAAGAGCTGGAACAGCTCGCGGAATGGATGGCGGCTCAGGCTCCTGAGTTTGACCGGATTGGGGAGTTTACCAGCTGCATCTTCGATTACCACGCCGACCACCCTGAACTAGCCCGGTTGCTTCTTTGGGAGGGACTAGCAGAAGCTCCAGCGGTTCATGAACACCAGCGGACAACTCACTATAAGGAAGTGGTCGCAAGGCTGGCCGCCGCGCAAAGAGATGGCATCGTTTCTGTGGAGATGGATGCGGCTAAGCTGCTCTTTCTTCTCATCGCATTAGCCGCCTGGTGGTTCTCCGTCCCACAACTCGCTCGCATGATCACAGGCGCAGACAGAGTTGATCCGGCTGAGCGAGCTGCAAGGCGAGCCTGCGTCGTCGTTGCTGCACGACGACTCGCTCTCGTCAGTCATCGATAACATTCTGCAAGCAGAAATGAAAAGAAGTGTTGTGTTTTTCAACCGATTCGGGCAAATCTTCCATTGCCGCGTGGGCCAAGCGCATATGCCTGCCTTGTGGAGTGAGCGTATCGCGGCTGAAACGGGCTGCGCGGGACCCATGTCGGCGGCGGAGCTCCATTCAATGTAGGCCGCTTCAGGCCTTCACCGCCTTCGGTATACCCTTATAAAGAGCTAATGTACTCCAGGGGACACCAGCATGCGCATACCCACCCTCGCCCTCGCCGGCCTATTTGTGTCGGCGGCCGCTCTTCAGGCCCAGACAACTCAAGCTCCGCTCACCGGCCAAGCCGCTTTTACTGATTACACCAAGGAGCACCCCGGCGTCGCCCGCAAGATCACGGTTGCCGACCTGCCTCAGCCGTATGCCACCCCGGGCGTGGACGCGGGCTCGGAAAAAGTGCCGCGCCCGGAGGGCGTCCTGCCGCAAGCGCCCGCCGGCTTTACAGTATCCCAGTACACAACCGGCCTCAACCAGCCGCGCCTGATTCGCACCGCGCCCAACGGGGACCTTTTTGTCTCGCTCTCCTATGAGAATAAGGTCATGGTGTTCCGCGGCGTTGGCCCCGACGGCAAGCCCCAGCAGGTGGGCACCTTTGCCGACAATCTGAATCTGCCCTTCGGCATTCGCTTTTACCCGGACGGCCCCAACCCGCAATACGTCTATATCGGCAACACTGACTCGGTGGTACGTTTTCCGTACCACAACGGAGACATGAAGGCTTCCGGCCCATCGCAGGGGCTTGCCGACCTGCCCGGCGGCGGCAAGCTGCGCGGCGGCGGTCACTGGAGCCGCGACATCGCTTTTACCCCGGACGGCAAGCACATGCTGGTTTCCGTCGGCTCGCACTCGAACATCGACGACCCGGACACGCATCCTGAGGAGGAGCACCGCGCCGATGTGCTCGAGTTCACCCCCGAAGGTAAGTTTGAGAAGGTATATGCCTCGGGCATCCGCAACTGCGTCGGCGAGGCGATCCAGCCCGGAACCGGCAATCTGTGGTGCTCGGTCAATGAGCGCGACAACCTGGGCGACAACCTGGTCCCCGATTACATCACCCATGTGCAGGAAGGCGGCTTCTACGGCTGGCCCTGGTTCTACATGGGCGGCCACCAGGATCCGCGGCATGAGGGCAAGCACCCCGAGTTGCAGTCCAAGGTGATCACCCCGGACATCCTCCTTCAACCACACTTTGCTTCGCTTGAAATGCTGTTTTATGAGGGTTCGGAGTTTCCCGCGCAGTATAAAGATCAGATTTTCGCGGCTGAACATGGCTCTTGGAACAAATCAAGGCGTGGCGGCTACGAGGTCATCATGGCACAAGTTCAGGACGGCAAGGCAACCGGAGTCTTCGAGGATTTCCTGACCGGGTTTGTTACTCCGGAAGGAAAAGTCTGGGGCCGGCCCGTGGGCGTGACCGTGGCGAAAGACGGATCGTTATTTGTGACGGATGACGGCTCTGGGTCGATTTGGCAGGTGAAGTACACGGGCGACAGCAAGACGCCGACCGCACCTGTAAGCGGCCAGTAAACCCGCAAACAGCAAGGTCGTCCTTTTACGGGCGGCCTTGCTGTTTGCAATCTCGCTGGGCGGCAGCTAGATGTGCATGATTTCCGCTTCTTTTTTCTTGCTCAGCTCGTCGAGCTGTCGAATCTGCTCGTCCGTCAGCTTTTGCACCTCATCGAGCGCGCGTTTTTCCTCGTCGCCCGAAATTTTCTTGTCCTTGGCTGCCGTCCGTATCTGTTCGTTGCCGTCGCGGCGGACGTTGCGGACTGAAGTCTTATGCTCCTCCAGCACCTTGCTGAGCTGCTTGACCACATCGCGGCGACGCTCCTCGGTCATCGGCGGGATATTCACGCGGATATACCGCCCGTCATTGGAAGGATTAAACCCGTGCTCAGACGAGCGCAGGGCTTTTTCGATATCTCCGATCATGTGGTGGTCGCGCGGTTGAATAACCAATTGGTTCGCGGTGGGCGCGGTAAGCTGCGCCACGCCGGTCAGCGGGGTCGGGTTGCCGTAGTAGTCCACCCGCACGGTATCCAGCATTTGCACATTTGCGCGGCCCGTCCGGATACCCTGCAGGCTGTGTTGGAAGTCGGTGACGGACTTTTCGAGAAGCCGCTTGACGTGCTGGTGTGTGTCCTTCAGAGCCGGGGTGGAAGCCAAAGTAGAGGGGGGCATGCCGAATCGCGTCCTGTCTGGAAAGTAAAGAAACCAGTTTAGTGTTCCGGCTGGATTCAGGGTCGGGGCGGGTCGCTCCGGAGAGGGGGCGAAACGGCAGAAAGCGCGAGCAAGAGTTGCGGCTCGGGATAGCTCCAAAGACGCATTTTGCGATTTTCTTACGCCGAGCCCTGAACAAATATGCCGTTTGTGCCGATAAGGTTATAAGCCGAACATGCGTAGACGCTTCCATCCCCGCGCCGTTCCTATGTTGCTGATTGCGGTCGCTGGTCTCTGGCTTACGCATCTGGGCATCGTTCTTTTCTGTACGGAGCAGAAACTTCCGTCCAACGTGCTCCAAAGCTTTGCTTCGGGGTTCGCGGCGGCTTTTTGCATGCGCCGGGCCTGGACAAGCCCTGAAAGATACGTGAAAGCGATGTGGCTCCAAGTGGGCGGCGCATTTGCTGTTTGGGCTTCAGCGCAGGGGCTGTTTACGCTTTCCTTGCTGCAGGGCCGCGAACACGCCCCGTTTCCTTCAGTGGAAGATTTTATGTGGCTGTTCTTTGCTTTTCCTCTGTTAACGGTCACAGTGACGCGAAGGTCAGGAATCCACTGGGGATGGGTGCACTGGCTTGATTTCGGGCAGGCTTGTACCTTTTTTTGTGTTTTGGACGGACTTGCGTTTTCTCGTGCCGGGCTGCTTTCTGTTGAAACCGTTTACGAGGTGCAAGCGGCTGCCATCTTCTTCACGGCTGCCCTCCGCTACTCGAGTACGCCGCCCGGGCCTGACCGGCGCTTCTTTCGCAGCCTTACCTTGTACCTAGCTCTCTATACGCTGTTGACCTGTATCGGTTTTAAGCTCCAGGGTTACGGCGCCGCCTCGGAAGGTTGGACAGGGCTTTGCTGGGATACTCCCTTCCTTGCATTCTGCATGCTTGCTTCCCTCAGCGATCACGCATGGTTGCTTCCGTTCAAGCCCAAGCTGCGCTTGAACTTGCCTAGGCACATCCAGAGCGTCAGCGCTCTCGGCTTGGTGGTGTTTTCCATCTCGGCAGGAGCCATGCTTGAGACGCGGCACCCCCTTGCCGGCGCACTGGTCCTGATAATCGGGTTTCTGCTCTTTGCCATACGCACCAGCGCCCGCGAGTTTCAGCTTTTTACCGCTCACGACAGCCTGGAGCAGTTCGCCCTTCACGATCCTCTTACCAAGCTCCCAAACCGCAATCAATTGCGCCGGGTTACCTCTGCTCGTCTCCATGCGGATCCCGCAGTCGCCGTGCGCTCGACATTGATCCTGATGGACCTCGATCGCTTCAAGACAATCAACGACGGCCTAGGCCATGCATTTGGGGACCGGCTTTTGATTGCAGTTGCTCAAAGCCTGCGCACCCTGGCCGAGGAGCATCACGACTTCATCGCGTACCTCGGCGGAAACGCGTTTGTGATCCTGGCTGACTGCGGCACGGAAAGCGAAGCGCAGCAGCACGCGCACATTTACTTGAACCGTCTCCGCACTCCGCTGCGTCTTGACGGGCGCGTTCTACACCTGACCGCGAGCGCGGGCATCGTACTGGCTTCTGCCGGTACCGGCCCGGATGAGCTCCTATGCCACGCGGACTGCGCTATGTATGTTGCGAAAAGCCGCGGCAAGAATCAGGCGAAGCTGTTTGAGCCCTCCATGGTGCAGCACGCAACCGATGAGCTTTGGCTCGAAACGGATCTGCGGGAAGCGGTTCACTCCGGCGAAGTATTGGTGGAGTACCAGCCTATCTACTCGCTCGCCGGCCACAGCATTGTTGGCTTTGAAGCGCTTGCTCGCTGGCGCCACTCGGTTCGCGGCATGATTTCGCCTGCCCTTTTTATCCCTGTCGCCGAGGAAACCGGGCTGATTCTCGAACTTGGAAGGCAGGTGCTCCACGAGGCTTGCCGCCAGGTGGAAGTCTGGAACCGGGTATATCAACGGGATTTCTACGTCAGCGTAAACGTTTCAGCGCGGCAATTCGCCGACGCCGGCCTGCTCAAAAGTGTACGTTCCATCCTGGAGCAGACGGGGCTTCCAGCTGACCGACTGAAGCTTGAGATTACCGAGTCCGTATTAATCAGCGGCGTACAAACAGTGGAAGCCGTCCTCACCGCTGCGCGCCGCTTGGGAGTGGAGATTTCGCTGGATGATTTCGGGACCGGGTACTCGTCGCTTTCGTACCTGCTGCGCTTTCCGTTTGACGTCGTAAAAATTGACCGCAGCTTCATACAAAGCCTGGACCGGGATCCGCAAAGGGCGGATCTCGCGGAGATGATTGTGCAGCTTGCCGCGCGCCTTGGAAAGAAAGTCGTGGCTGAAGGCGTGGAAACCTCTGAAGAAAAGCAGCTGCTCGAGCGCATGCACTGCGACCTGCTTCAAGGCTACCTTTTTTCAAAACCGCTCGCGCCCGCGCTGGTGGAGGAGCAGTTAGACCGGCACTCCAACCCACTGAGCCGGTCCGAGGAAAAATTGCGAATTTGGTCGCCCAAAACTCAACTCCCAACAGGTCATGACTTGGGTATCGCATCAGAATCGCCGGCGTGGACAACGAAGGAGTACGCCGCGTCTGTTTCCGGCTGACCGCAAGCCGGTAAAAATCGAGGCGGAATAGAGAGCTTTATCGAGCGGGCCAGGCGGTTGGGAATTTTTAGACCGCTTGCGCCGCCCCGGCCTGCTCATGCGCGTGATAGCTCGACCGCACCAGCGGCCCACTCTCCACATGACGGAAGCCCATACGCAGTGCTTCTTCTTTCATGAAGGCGAACTCCTCGGGAGTATAAAAACGGGTCATGGGAAGGTGGTCCCGCGAGGGCCGCAAGTATTGTCCGATTGTAAGCACGTCTACCCCCACCTCGGCTAAGTCGCGATAAACCGCCAGCAACTCGTGCATCTCCTCGCCTAAACCGACCATCACGCCCGACTTGGTCACCATGGCCGGCGCAAGCTCCTTAGCGTACGCCAGCAAGCGCAGGGTACGCTCGTAACGTGCACCCGACCGCACCGCCCGGTACAACCGCGGTACAGATTCCGTATTGTGATTCAAGATTTCAGGCCGTGCTTCGATCACTGTCCGAAGCGCGGCTTCATTTCCTTGGAAGTCAGGAATCAGTACCTCGACTTGGCAGTTCGGAGCCTGCTCGCGGATGAGCCGGATCACTTTAGCGAACATCTGCGCTCCGCCTAAAACATCATCATCTCGGTTCACGCTTGTGATGACCGCGAACTTCAGTCCCAGCTGCGCGACTGCTTCAGCGACGCGCCGGGGCTCGTCGAGATCGATCGGCTCCGGCCGCCCTTTCGGCACGGCGCAAAAACCACACCGCCGTGTACACAGGTTGCCCAGCATCATGAACGTGGCCGTGCGGTGGTTCCAGCACTCCCCAATATTTGGGCAATGGGCCGACTCACATACCGTATGCAGGTTGAGCGAGCGCGCAAGCTTCTTCAGGTTATGGTAGTTTTCACCCACCGGCGCGCGCGCTTTCAGCCACTCGGGCTTAGGTGCGCGCACCGGCGGTGCGAGATCAATCTGGACAAGACCGGAAGGCAGGCTGGGAGCGGCGGTAGCCATCGCGTTCAGTGTACGCTCCGCCATACCGGGTCTTAACGACTGATCGTCCGAAAATACGCTCCATTTCGCGACACTACCACCGGCCCTACCGGGGCCAAAATCACAGGCGGTCCTTGTGGGACCGGTGCGGTGTACGAGGTGGGCTCGCGCCGGTACAGCCCAAACGCATCGCGCTGCTGCCCCGATGTGAGCGGTACACCCAGGTCGTCCAGAACCTTAAGGGTCAGGTGGGTTTCGCCTTTCAAAGTCGGCCGCGGACCGCGGCGAGGAAGGTTGAGCACGTCGAGAGGCCAAAGGATCGGGATCGACCACTCGACGGTATCGCGCACCGCGTGCCCCTTGCCGTGAATCCTCCCTGTCTTGTCGACGGAGTAGCCCGGCACGTCCACGATTTTGGCAGAGACCGGAATGATCGTGTCAGGCTGAATGACCATGCGGTCGAACTTCAGTTCCAGCCAGCCTTTGCCGACCAGGTGCCCCGGGTCTTTGTATTCAGCGAAGCGTCCGACCAGGTAGCTGCCGAACGGCAGGACCGCGCGACCGTACCTCTCGGAATGGCTGAGCTGGCAGAGCACCGGGTCGCCCACTTCCGTGTTTTTCGACGAGAGCTTCGGCTCGGCAATGGTGCATTGCATGAGCGAGCCGGCTGGAATCAGTTGATCCGCTGCTCGTGCCGGGGCGGTCGGCACTAAGGCAGGGACGAGAAGAAAGACGAGAGAGGCGAGCTTGCGTCTCATAAGCGGTCTCCAAAGGAAAGGCGAATGTACCGTGGCGCCTACTGGGTAAGGC
>CAXTUV010000080.1:0-7540 GCA_964247445.1 uncultured Acidobacteriaceae bacterium
ATGGGGCCGACGATCCTGATTCAGCCGTCAGTGCTGCGCCGCAGCTTTTGCGAGGCGGGGCGCAACCTCGACGACTATGTCGACATGGTCAAGCTCGACCCGCAGTGGCGCTGCTTTTTCGACAACGGGTCGGTGCTCGACCTGAAAGACGATGTCGGCAAGATGGCCGTCAGCCTGAACGCGCGCAAGCCCGGTATGGGCGACAAATACGTGCAGTTCATGCAGTATTCGCGCGAGCTCCACTCCATCTCCGACCGGTTCTTTTTCTGGAAATCGGTGGGCGGCATCAGCGACACCTTTGACGTGAACGGGGCGTTCGACAAGCGGGTGCTGCGCGACCTGATGCAGATGCGCATCGGCCACACCGTCGGCGGCACCATCCGGAAGTACATTGAAGACCCGGATGTCGCGCAGATGCTCGACCACTACGTACAGTACGTCGGCTCCTCCCCGGATGCCTCGCCGGCCATCCTGTGCTCCATCGGCAACATGCAATCCGAGGAGGGCATTTGGTACCCGATGGGCGGCACGCGCGCGGTGCCTGAAGCGCTGGTCAAGCTGGGCCGCGAGCTGGGCGTGGAGTACCACACCTCAACCGAGGTGGAGCAGCTCCTATTCACCTACGAGGGGCGGCGGCAAAAGGTGGCGGGCTTCCTGACCACGGGCGGCGACAAGTACCTGTGCGACGCGGTGGTATCGAACGAAGACTCAGTCCGGACCTACCGCGAGCTGGTGCGCGGCGCGGCGGCGGGCAGGTTCGACCGGGCGCGCGGCTATGAGCCGGCCTGCTCCGGCGTGGTGCTCTATCTGGGGCTCAAGGAGCGCTACGACCACCTAGCGCACCATGATTTCGTCTTTTCGCGCGACCCGCACGAGGAGTTCCATCACATCTACGACCGGGGCGAGCCCGCGCCGGACCCGACCTGCTATCTCGCATCGACCAGCCGTACCGCGACCGCGCCCAAGGGCGGCGATGCGCTCTATGTCCTGGTACACACGCCGTTCCTGCGGCCTGGCCACGATTGGTCAAAGATGTTCGCGCCATACCGGCAGGTCATCCTCGACAAACTCAAGCGCACGGCGGGGCTGACCGACATCGAAGACCGCATCGTATTCGAGCGGCACCTCACGCCGGTCGACATCCACAACCGGTACAAGGTGCTGAACGGCGCGATCTACGGGCTTTCGAGCCACGGCCGATTCAACGGCGCATTCAAGCCGTCGAACACCTCCACCGAGGTGGACGGGCTGTTTCTCGCGGGCGGGGCGGCGCACCCGGGACCCGGCATGCCGATGGTGATGATGTCCGGATGGATCGCCGGGGACGCGGTGGACCAGCGCTTTCGCGGCACCGGCCCGGCTTTGCAGGCGCGTCGGGAAGCCGAGGCGATGCTGGCCCACGACGCAGCAGCGGCTCGGTAATGGCCGGGGAGCGGCGCGCGATCACCCCTTTGTCGCGTGCCGCGCTCGGCTTCGCCGAGTGGTATGTACGGCAGTTTGTCCGACGGCATTTCCATGCGCTGCGCTTGGCGCACGCAGACCGCTGGCCGCAGGAGCCCGGTCCGCTGATCGTCTGCATGAACCACCCATCCTGGTGGGACCCGATGACCGCCTTTGCCGTCAGCCGGCATCTCGCGCCTCGGCGATTCCACTACGCGCCCATGGATGCCAAGGCGGTGGAGCGGTACGGGGTGATGCGTAAGATTGGTTTGTTCCCCGTGGAACAAGGAACGCCGCGCGGTGCCGCGCAACTGCTCCGCGCTGCATCGCAGGTGTTTGAGGATGCGAACGCCGTGCTTTGGGTGACGCCGCAAGGGCATTTCACAGACGTACGCATGCGCCCAGCCGTGTTTCGGGCGGGGCTGGCGGCCCTCCTGCGACGCACGAAGAGTGCGATGGTGCTGCCTCTCGCCTTTGAGTACACCTTTTGGGATGAGCGCCTGCCGGAAGCCCTGGGCATGTTGGGCGAACCGGTACGCTTCAACGGCGGTTCGGGAAATGAGATTGGTCCCACGCTCGAGCGGGCATTGGAGCGAACCCAGGACGAGCTGGCCGCGCTTGCCATGGAGCGTCGCCCGGAGCTGTTCACCCCGGTGGTCGCCGGGAACACGGGTACCTCCGGTGTGTATGAGCTTTGGCAGCGAGGGCGGGCCTTGCTCGCTGGGCGGCGGTACGAGCCGGAGCACGCAAGCCTGATGCGGACGGGGCGGGGCGATGTACGGCGCTGAGCGGCTTCAATGACGGGCACTCTGTTCTCTGATCCATGGCTGTTCGCGGCGCTTCTGTGCTCGCTGTGCTCGCTTACTGCGTTTTGCCTCAATCTGCCCTGGTATCGCGCCCCGCGCAGCGCGGTCGGCCTGCCTGCCCCTGTGTCCATCCTGATCCCGGCACGTAACGAAGAATTTTCCATCGCGGCGGCAATGGAGAGCGTGCTGGCGCAGCAGGGCATCGCCTTTGAATTGCTGGTCATGGATGACAGTTCGGCAGACCGCACAGCGGAGGTGGCCGAGGCTTTCGCGGCCCGCGACCCGCGGGTGCGGGTCGTCCTCGCACCTCGCCTGCCCGAGGGCTGGAACGGCAAGCAGCACGCTTGCTTTGCGCTGGCCAAGCTGGCCCGGTATGACACCTTTTGCTTTTTGGACGCGGATGTACGTCTGGCGCCGGACGCACTCGCGAAACTCGCGGGCGAGCTGGAACGGCACAAGCTGGACCTCCTGAGCGGCTTCCCGCGCGAGGAAACCGGAACCTGGCTGTTGATCCCGCTCATCCACTTCATCCTGCTGTGCTATCTGCCGCTACCCTTGTCCCGGTGGTTCCGGCGCGTGCCGTCGCTGGCGGCCGGCTGCGGGCAGGTCATGATGGTACGGCGCGCGGCGTATGAAGCAACGGGCGGTCACGGGGCCATCCGTGAAACCATGCACGACGGCCTCCTGCTGCCACATGCGGTGCGGCATAGCGGCTTCACGACAGACATCCGCGACCTGACCGGGGAGGCAACCTGCCGCATGTACCGCAATGCGGGCGAGGTGTGGCGGGGACTCGGCAAGAATGCAACCGAGGGCATGGCTGCGCCGTGGCGCATCCTGCCGTTTACGGCGCTGCTGTTCTTGGGGCAGATGCTGCCGTGGGGATTGCTCCTGGCGGCATGGTTCGATCATGGGGAGATGGCTTGGCCCGCGATCGCGGCCGGGGCCGGGCTCCTGATTCGGCTCGTCGCAGCCGTCCGGTTTCGGCAAAGCCTGTTGGGCGCGGTCCTGCACCCGGTCGGCATCGCGGTTTTACTGGCGTTGCAGTGGTGGTCGCTGGGCAGGAAGCTCGCCGGGCGGCGGGCGGTGTGGAAGCAAAGAGCGTATGACGTGGGTTGATCGGCTGGTATTAGCGGTATTTGGCGCTTCAGCCGGGGTGCCGGCGCAGGCGGGGAATGCTCGGTCTTACCACGCTGGACTACTACGGGCAGGTGCGGGTTGCTCGGGCAAGCCCGGGCGGCGCGGAGGCCCTTAAAGCACTTTCGTTGAGGGGATACCGGGGCCAGAGACCGTGAGCCTGGCTTTCCCGGCGGGACAAGCAGTTTGGCGATGCTTTCCGCGCCGCACAGCCTCTGGAAAGATGCTTTACACGCCTGCGCTGAGCCCGGCTCGCAGCACGCGCGCGACCACATAAAGCGGCCGCCGCTTGACTTCGGTGTAGATGCGCCCCAGATACTCGCCCATGATCCCGAGCGAAATAAGCTGGATGCCGCTCAAGAACAGCACACCGATGAACAGCGTCGCCCAGCCCTCCACCCAGTGCCGAGTCAGAATGCGCACGGTCAGCGCGTACAGGATGCCGAGGAGCGAAAGAAAAGCCGCGCCGAAGCCTAGGAAAGTGAGTAGGCGCAGGGGCGCGGTGGAAAAGGAAACAATGCCGTCGAGCGCGAGGTTCAGCATTTTGCCGAGCGGATACTTGGTTTCACCGGCCAAGCGCGGGGCGCGCCGGTAGGGCAGCCCGACCTGGCGAAACCCGGTCCACGAGCACATGGCGCGTAGGAGTCGCTGGCGCTCCGGCATTTGGAGTAGCACTTCCACGATCTTGCGGTCTAGGAGGCGGAAGTCGCCGGTATCCAGCGGGATTTCGACATCGGAAAGCCGGTTGATGATGCGGTAGAAGGCCTTGGCGGTCCACAATTTGAAGTTGCTTTCCCCAGCGCGGTCGGCGCGGACGCCGTAAACCACCTGCGCTCCCCCGCGCCACAGCTCCACCATGCGGGGGATCAGCTCGGGCGGATCTTGGAGGTCGGCATCGATGATGGCGACAGCCTCGCCGCGGGCCACTTCGAGCCCAGCGGAGACCGCGAGTTGATGCCCGAAGTTGCGGCTGAGCTCGACGATGACGACGTGCGGGTCCGCGGCTTGCAGCGTGTGAAGAATGGGAAGCGTGCCGTCGCGGGAGCCGTCGTCCACGTAGACGATCTCGTGGCCTGTCCCGGTGCCGGCAAGCACCGCGGAGAGCCGCCCGTGGCAGGTTTCGATAACGGCTTCCTCGTTGTAGCAAGGAACAATGACGCTCAGCATGTTTACTCCCCAGGCCGCAAGGCAGGCGCGGACGAGGAGCGCACGCACACGGCATAGAATTGGCGATCGGTGCAGTCCCAGTCGGAGCGGGCCTGCCCTAGAAACGACATGGCAAGCCCCAACGGCTGGGGCGGATTGTCGTTTCCGTCGGAAAAGAGCAGAAAGTCCGCGAGTTTGAGAGCCGCTGCCTTCTCGGACGGGCTCGCCTGCAGATCGCTCAGGGTGAAGCTGCCGTTTTCCGAGTAAAGCGGCGGCGTAGAGTCGCGCAGAAGTCCGGCCTTGCCGTTCTCCTGGACGGGAACGATCGTGAGCGCGAGCCACGGGGTGTTTAACAGCACATCCCCGTGCGCGTTGAAGGCGCGTACGCCGTCCCACCAGTTGAGGGAGTACCAGGTGTGGGTGTTCTTGGCGACGAGCGTGGACGGCGGCTGGAGAAGCAGCCCGCGCGCATGTGGAGGCAGGGGCGCGCGCTCAAGCGCGGCTTGCTGTTCAGCTATCGGGCGCACGGAACGCACACCGTACCAGAGGGAAAGAACGGCGACAGCCATGCTGAAAGCCGCGATTGCCCGTTGGCTGCGGATGCCTTGCGCGGCGGCGGCAAGGCACACGGCCGATAGAACCCAAAGCGGGTACCACATTCGGACATTGAAGTAGTAAGAGCCATTCATGATGTCGGGCATGCAGAGGCTGGCCCCGAGAAAAAGCACAACCCCCACGAACAAGCGGTCCAGCGCGCTCAGCGTCCCCGCTCGAAGCCGGCCGCGCAAGCCCGACTTGAGAAGAAAGACGACCGCCGCGGGGAGGATCGCCGTAAGGGCGAACTGCAGCAACAGGCCGCCGGGCGAAACGATTTGGAAGTAGGCCACCCTGGTGCCGGTGAGCAGGTATTTCAGCAGCTGCGGGTGAGGAAAGAACTGCCCCGCCGAGCCGGCCACGGCTGCTTTGTCGGCGATGAGGACGGGAAAGATAAAAGCGATGCAGGAAGTAGCGAAAGCCGCCGCCTGGAGCTTGGGCAGGCGCAGCGCCGCTCCGTGCCGCCGCTGCTCCCAGAGTTGCAAGGCGAGGTCGCAGCCGACCAGGAAAATCAAGATCATGAGCGGAACCGGATGCGCCAGGACCAACACAATGAGAAGGAGAAGCAAGGCTGCCGCGTTTCGCGTCGCGCGGGTACCGGGCCGCAAACGCAGGTAAAAAACAAGCGCCCAAAGCAGAAGCCCGCAGCCGAAGGTGAAATTAAAAAACCCGGCCGCAAACGGCCACGAAAACAGGAACGCCAAAGCCAGCAGCGGTCCGGCCGGGCTTTGCGGCGCGAGCTCGCGACACAGCGCGCGGAATCCAAGGGCAAGCGTGGCCCAGATAATCCCCGCGAAGACCTTTTCCGATGCATCGGCTGAAAGGAAATGTTGGAGGCCGATCAGCAGGTAGTAGTGGAAGGAGTAAGGCTGGACCAGATGCCGGATGGCGTAATAGTGGGCGTAGGTCGGCGAGGCATGTGCGGCCAGTTTCCAAAGAACGGTCGAAAGGTAGATGTGCATGGGGCCGTCCCCGCTGGGCACCAAGGGCAGGGAAAGGAGAAACGCCTCAAAGACGGCAAGCGCGGCCCAAAACAGCCGGTTGTACAGCGCGGGGGAAAGCTGTGGAGCCGCGGGCGATGCTTGGGAGGTTTCGGCGCTCGACGAAATCATGCAAAAAGCTCCAGGAGGCGGTTTACGGCAAAACGTTACAGCGGAAATGCCGGCGGCGCGGACGTCGGCGGCGTCACCGGCGTTCGCAGACGGCGTACGCGCCGTAAGGGGTACAACGCCAGCGTGGGGCTTCCGCGCCGCTGAATTTGGCGGCGCTCTGCCCCGGCGCGGGCGGCAATCCGGGCGGGTCGGAGACCAGCACGAAATCAGCCAACGCCAACGCGGTCGCGCTCGCCGGGGTGCCGGTCATGTTCTTGACCGCCATGTAGGGCGCTTCGCTTTCCTTGCCCGGCTTGAAGTCACGCAGGAGGCCCGCGCGCCCGTTTTCCTCAACCGGCAGGATCGTGAGCTCCATCCAGGGAGTGTTGATCAGCACGTCTCCGTGCGCGTTGAACGCCCGGACGCCGCCCCAGAAGTTCACGCCCCACCAAGTATGGGTCCAGTGGCCGGCCACGGCGTCCTCGGGCAATAAGTAGAGTCCGCGCGCATGCGGCGGGAGCGGCGCTTGCTCGAGCGCGGCTTGCGCCCGCGCCACCGGCGGGACATACAGCATTGCGAAGAGGAGGGCAAAGAAGGTTCCGCCCAAGCTCCAAATCAGCACCCGGCGCTCGGCGGCCGCGCTGTGGATCAGCGCGGCCGCGCAAGCCGCAATGAGCAGCCATAACGGATACCACAAACGGACAGCGAAGAACGCGGAGCCGTTCATGCTTTTCGGCAGCACGAGCGTTCCGGCGAGGAAAATCAACCCCGCCGCGAGAAGCCGGCCCGTGGGGCTCAACGCGAACCCGTCACGCGCCGCCCGCACGCGCAGGAACAGGAGCCATACGCCGACGGGAAGCACCGCCACGATCAGGGCGAGATACAGTACGCCGAACCCGTTCCGCACCTGAAAGTACGCGACGTTTTCGCCGATCAGCAGGGGCGCGATCAGGTCGAAATGCAGGCCGATTTGCGCGGCCGAACTCGCCACCGCCGCCTTATCCGCGATCAGGATAGGAAAGACAAAGGCCAAGCAGGAAAGCGCAAGCGCGCCAAGCTGCATTGGTACGACGAGCGGCTGGAGCCGTGCGCGGCGACGCTTCGGCAGCTGGAGGAGGAGGTCGAGCCCGATCAGGCAGATGAGTATCAGGATCGGAATAGGGTGCGCCAAAATCAGCAAGACCAGAACGGCGATAAATACAGCCGAGGCCCCGGCATGCCTGCCCGGCGTCCCGAATCGTAGGTAAAGCGCCAGGGCGAAGAGCAGCAGCCCGCACCCGAAGGTGAAGTTGAAAAATCCGGCGGAAAACGGCCAGGACAGCAGGG
>CAXTUV010000080.1:7550-9781 GCA_964247445.1 uncultured Acidobacteriaceae bacterium
GGAGCGGAAAGACCAGCAGCGGGGCGGCGGGGGAACGAGCCTCCAGCGCCCGCGTCAGCGCCCGGAACCCGAGCGCCACGGTCGCGAGGATCAGGCCGGCAAACAGCTTTTCCGCCGCATCAGGACGCAGAAAACGCTCCAAAATAATCAGCAGGTAGTAATGGAACGAGTACGGCTGAACAAGGTGGCGGATGGCGTAAAAATGCTCAAACAGGGGGGAGCTGTGCGTGGCGAGCTTCCAAAGCGTGGACGCGAGATAAATGTGCATCGGCCCGTCGCCGTTTGGGATGAGCGGCAACGCCGCGAGCCAAAGCTCAAACGCGGCGAGCAGGCTCCAAAATAAGAAGCTGTACCGGCGAGCCTGCCGGGCGTCGGGGCGAGCGGCCGCGGTTTCGGGAAGCACTGCGGAAGACAAACGGTCTCTCCTGTGTCGGGAAGCAGAGTGAAGCCCGGCTAGGAACCGAGCGGCTTACGGGCAAAGTACCACAGGGAGAACGCCAGGGCAGCGAACATCAGGACTGCTGTCCAGTCGTGAAACAGGAACGTGCGGGGGAGGTTCGGAAAAGCCACGTTGAACTGCGCTTCGACCAGTTTGCGCACAACGCCCAAGAGTCCCACAATGCCGCCGGCGGCGATCAGCCCGCTCGCGTACAGCGAACCGGGGCTGACCTCCTCGCCTTCGCCCGTCGGGTGCGCGGCGCGGTCGACAAGCCACCGGACGATACCGCCCGTGAAGATGGCGAGCGTGGTTGCAATGGACAGGTACGAGCCGACCGCGAAAGACAGCGAGCGAATGCCGAGCAGCTCGACCGCGATGACCAGGAATACGCCGAGCAGCACCAAGCCCCAAGGCAGCTGCCGGGTCAGAATGCCGTTAATGACGGTCGCCATGAGCCGAGCCTGCGGAGCGGCGGCTTTTTCGCTGCCGATGCCCTGAATCCACTGCACTTCGATCCTGCTGGTGTCCGGGTTGTACAGGTACTTGCCGTCGGCCAGCTCGTGCGAGCCCAGCGCGTTGAGCAGGATGTATTTCGACCCGGGCTGCTCGGCCGCCGGAGCCCGGTCGTTTAGAACCCGAATCCGCGGGCGGGTGAACCGGCCCTGCACTTGCACGCCTCCATGCGGGATGCTCAGCGACCAGGGCTTCGCGGTGGACCGGAACTCCTCCAAGCCGCGGTTCATGGCGCGCCGATGGCGACGGTGGAGACGACGACGCCGACCATGAGCGCCAGCTGCTGCTTCCAGGGGGTCGCGCCGAGCAGGAAGCCGGTCTTCAGGTCCTGCGAGGTGTCGCCGGCATTTGAAATGGCGATGCAGACCACCGAACCGATGGTGAGGGCGAGCGCGGCAAAGGCCGGGGCGGTCCAGCCGTTGAGGAGAAAAATCGCGGTGGGGGCCAGTAGGGTCGCGATCGTCAGGCCGGAAACCGGGCTCGCGGAGGAGCCGATTAAACCCACGATGCGGGAAGCGACCGTGACGAAAAAGAAGCCGAACACGACAATCAGCAGCGAGGCCGCCGCGTTTGCGAGCAGGCTGGTTTGCGCGCCGGGCACGGGCTTGAGCGTCAGAAAGAGAAAGATGCAGACCACCAGAAGGGCCGAGCCGCCCCAAACCACCGAAGGGGGCAGGTCGCGGGTCGTCCTGTCCTGGGCGACGGCTCCCTTGCGCTCGGCCGCGTTTGCCACACCCGCGCGCAGGGCATTGACGATGGTCGGGAGCGTCCGGAGCAGCGTCAGGAGCCCGGCGGCGGCCACCGCGCCCGCGCCTACCGGCCGCACATAGGTGGACCAAAGCTCGGAGGGGACCATCTGCGCGATGGGCTTGGTGCCGGGATACAGCGGGGCACTCAAGTGCGAGCCGAAGAAGTAGATCGCCGGCATGAGCACGAGCCAGGAAAACACCCCGCCTGCGAACAGGGTGCCGGCCACGCGCGGGCCGATGATGTAGCCGACCCCTAGGTACTCAGGGGTCGCGTCGCAGCGAATAGCCGCGCCGCGCAGGACGTGTCCCGGGCCAAGGTCAGGCTCCCAATTGGGGGTGCCGGGCCACGCGCCGAGCAGGTTTTCGTTCTGGAAGAGCGTGTACAGGCCGCCGAGGCCGAGACCTAGAAATACCCGGCCTGCGAACGACCCGCCGCGCTCGCCCGCGAGCAGGACATCGGCGCAGGCCGCGCCTTCCGGGTAGGTGAGGCTGCCGTGTTCCTCAACGATCAATTGCCGCCGGAGCGGGAT
>CAXTUV010000081.1:0-5276 GCA_964247445.1 uncultured Acidobacteriaceae bacterium
AGCCGCGGCGAAAACCTCGACTGCGAAGGCTGTTTCCCGCAGCAAACGTTCGGCAAAGCAGGGCTAAGCCGCGGCTTGTCGGGTGGGCTGCGCCGCCTCGCCCAAGAGGGGGTGCAGCGAGCGAACCCTGCTGCGGGAACTTGCCACACCCTCTTAGGGCTTTTCCGCGCCGGTTTTCCGCACCCAACCGCAAGAGGCGAGCTAAAACGGCCCGAGCAGCGCTTCCCGCAGCAGCTCGCGCACCTCTTCCGGCTCTACCCGGACCGCGGCCTCCGACCCATGCTTTTTTCCGGGTTTGCGCGGCTTCTTCGCGAGCGCGGCCTCACCCTTGGCTGCGAGCACCACCGGCCCTTGCTTGCATAGCCCTAGGCATCCGCAAGGGCGCACGGCCAACTCATCCGGACCGATGTGTTCAGCTTTAAGAATGGCCCGCATGCTTTCGAGCAGCGCACGTGAACCGCGCCCG
The DNA here is from genome assembly GCA_964247445.1 of uncultured Acidobacteriaceae bacterium. Lineage (GTDB taxonomy): Bacteria > Acidobacteriota > Terriglobia > Terriglobales > Acidobacteriaceae > EB88. Next base: position 467 of record CAXTUV010000081.1, read on the forward strand.
GCGCAGCTCGCGCCCTTGCCATGGCGGTCGCGGACGCACACGAAGACCGTGCGCGGGGTCGCGGGCGCGCTACCCATTTCGGAGCGTGCCATCCAGCCATTGTTCCAGGGTCGTTTCGCCCCGCACCTGCTCGATATTCTCGCCGCCTTCAAAGGCAAGCGTGCCGGCGTCGAAGCCGTCCATCATTTCAACCATGTCCGCAGCCGACGCGGCGCTCATGCCGAATTGCTCGAACATCGGCACGCGCCCTTCCCGCGGGATGGTTTGCGCCTCGACCGGGCGCCCGAGCGCTTGGCCGACGATCGCGGCCGCTTCCCGCATGGAGTAGGGCCGCGGACCTTCCAGTTCCAAAGTGCGCTTTGCGTCCCAAGGCTCGGTCAGCAGACGCGCGGCCAGCTTGCCGATGTCCTCAGTCGCCACCCAGCCCAAAGGCTGATCCAGCTTTTCAAGCGGCGTCGGCCACACGCCGGACTCGCGGATGTGCCCGAGCAGCGGGCGTAGGTTGTCCATGAAGGTTGCGGCGCGGATCGCAGCCGTGGGAATGTCCACGGGCAACAGCGTTTGTTCCATTGCATGCGTCTTGAGGATCAGCCCGGTACCCGCGGAGAGGTGCGCGCCGATAGACGACAGGAGGACGATCTTGGGCACGTGCGAGGCTTGCAGGGCGTGGTGGGCGACCGCCAGAATCATCCTGTTTTCCGATCGCGGATCAAATGCCTCCAAGAGCGGCGGCAGCATGAAGAAGACGCCTTCCACCCCTTCGAACGCGATTTCAACGTGTGCCGCGTCCTCGAAATCGGTGACAAACGGCTCGGCCCCGAGGGCTTTCAGCGCTTCTGCTTTGGCTCCATTGCGCAGCAGCGCCCGCACGCCGCAGCCTTGCCGGCGCAGCTCGCGGACAACGGCCCCGCCTACCTGCCCCGTACTGCCCACGACTGCGTACATGCCGTTCTCCTTAGGCGGTTTGGATGCACGGGGGATTGCGGCGATGCGTGCTTGGACGCGAACCTGCTCCATCGCATCCGAAATTATGAGGAAGCAAACGATGAGTCTGAAGGAAGCACTGGGTTTTGGTGAGGACAAGAAAGTCCGGTACGCCATTGTGGGCTTGGGCGACATCTCGCAGGAAGCGATGATGCCCGGCGTGGACCATACGGACAACTCGAAGATCACGGCGCTGGTTACGAGTGATGCCGAGAAGGCAAGCGCGCTCGCGGAGAAATACAAAGTCGCGAGCACCTACACCTACGAGCAGTTCCCGCAGATGCTGGGCTCGGGCGAGGTGGACGCGATTTATCTGGCGCTGCCCAACTGGCGACATGCGGAGTTCGCGGGACCGGCGCTGGAGGCAGGCATCCACGTGCTGCTCGAAAAGCCGATGGAAGTCACCTCGGAGGCTTGCCTGAAGATCCTCGAAGCGCAAAAGATCAAGGGCGCAAAGTTGATGATCGCCTACCGGCTCCACTTCGAGCCCGCAACTATTGCGGCGATTGAAAAGGTACGCGCGGGCGAGCTGGGCAAGGTGCACCTGTACACCTCGACTTTCGGCCAAATGATGGACCCCATGCTGCACCGGGCGCAGTCGGGCTGGGATGCCGGGCCGGTGCTTGACATGGGTCCGTATCCGATCAACAGTGTACGGAACCTGTTCGAGGCCGAGCCGACAGAAGCTTTCGCGGTCGGCACCCGGCACCCCGAATCCGGCTTCGACCAGAGTTTTGACGATACGGTCAGCGTCACGCTCCGGTTCGCAGACAACCGGCTCGCGCAGTTCACCATGTCGTATTACATCAACATGATCCAGAAATATACGGTGGTCGGCACGGAAGGCTCCATCGAGGTGAACCCAGGCTTCAACTACGGCAAGCCTATGGAACACTTCATTATGCAAGGGCAGAAGGAAAGTCACGAGAGCTTCAAGAACACCGACCACTTCGGCGGTGAGCTCAAATACTTTTCGCAGTGCATCCTGGACGGGCAGGACCCCGAGCCCGACGGCTACGAGGGCCTCGCGGATGTACGCGTGATCGAGGCGATCCACCGCAGCTTGGAAAGCGGGCAGTGGGAAAAGGTGGAACCGACCGAAATCCGCCGCCGCATCTCGCCCGAACAGGTACAGGAGTTACGGGCCCAAAGCTCGCCCGAGCTGGTGAGTACCAAATCACCGATGGCGGGGCTGGATAAAGCACCGAAAAACTAGTTTCGCAGGCGAAGGGGCAAAGCCCGAAGCGCGGTGCTAGGCTCAAAAATGTGAGCAGCAAGATCAGCCCGGATTTAGAAGCACGGTCCGGTTTCGGCATGGGTGCCGCGCTTTCACCGCAAAGACCCTCGCGCTTTGTGCGGGCTTGCCTGCGCCGCCCTGTGGACCGTACACCGGTATGGTTTCTACGGCAGGCAGGGCGATACATGGCGGAGTACCAAGCCGTCCGCAAGCACCACTCGCTGCTTGAAATCTGCAAGCAGCCCGCGCTCGCGGCGGAGGTCACCATCACCGCAGCTGAAAAACTCGGGGTGGACGCGGCGATCATCTTTGCCGACCTCCTGCTGCCGTTTGAGTGCATGGGACTGCCGTTTGAGTTTGTCGCCGGGGAAGGCCCGCAGGTACACACGCCGGTACGCTCGCAGGCCCATGTGGAAGCTCTTCGGACTGATCGTGCAAGCGAGCTGGAGTATGTCGCTGAAGCGATCGCGCGCGTTGCCGCCCACTTTCAAAACCGCGCGCACGACGACACCGACGACGCGCTCGGGATCATCGGCTTTTGCGGCGCGCCGTTCACACTTGCCAGCTACATGATCGAGGGCGGCGGGTCGCGGCAGTATATCCACACCAAAACCATGATGTACCGCGACCCTGGGGCCTGGCGGATGCTGCTCGACAAGCTCGCCGCCGTTCTGCGGGAGTATGCGCAACAGCAGGTGGACGCGGGCGCGGACGTGATCCAAATTTTCGACTCCTGGGCCGGGGCGCTCGCGCCCGAGGATTACCGGGAGTTCGTACTGCCGGTCACCCGCGAACTCGTGCGGGCCGTGCAAGCCATGGGCGTGCCGGTGATCTACTTCGGCGTGGATACCGCCGCGCTGCTGCCCGCCATGCGCGAAACCGGGGCCGATGTGCTGGGCCTGGACTGGCGCACGCCGCTCGCGAAAGCCTGGCGCGAGCTGGATCACGGCTGCGCGGTGCAAGGCAATCTCGACCCCATCACCCTGTTCGCGGAAACGGAACTGATCGACCGGCGGGTGAAAAGCATTCTGGACGAAGCAGCCGGGCGGCCCGGCCACATCTTCAACCTGGGCCACGGCATCGTGCCGGGTACGCCGGTCGAACACGTACAGCACGTGGTACGCACGGTTCGGGCGCTGTCCCAAAGGAGCGGAGTATGAAGCGTGCAGTCATTCTGCTGGCCCACGGTACCCCCGATGAGCTCGAAGACATCCCCAAGTACCTGAGCAACGTCGTCAGCGGGCGGCCCATGCCGGCGTCAGTTGTCGAGGAGATCACGCACCGCTACGGGCTGATCGGCAAAAGCCCGCTGACCGCGCTGACGCTGGAGCAGGGCCGCTTGCTGGCCGAGGCGCTCGGGCTGCCCGTGTACGTGGGCATGCGCAACTGGAAGCCCTACATCGTCGATACCGTCCGGCAGATGAAAGCGGACGGAATTGAAGAAGCAGTCGCCATCTGCCTGGCCCCGCAGAACTCGCGGACCAGCGTGGGGCTGTACCGGCGCGCGGTGTTCGCCGAGGCGGGAGCTCACATGCGGGTCGAGTTCGTGGAGGGCTGGGCTGACCATCCATTGCTCGCCGACGCCTTCGCGGAGCGCTTGCGGGCTGTGCTGACCCCGGACGCGCGCGTGCTGTTCACGGCCCACTCCGTCCCGTGCCGGACGATCCAGACACCCGCAGCCGGGGGCAGGCCTTTAGCCGTCGGAGCGCCGGACCCGGGCTCCGGCCCGGGTGCAAGCAGTTCGCCCGCGGGCGGAACCGCCGCGCCCACCTTACCCGCCTCTGCCGAGCAAGACCCCGCTGTCTGGGTACGCTCCTCCGCTGAAGTTGCCGAGCACACAGGCCGGTCTATCCCGCTGCCAGACCCTTATCCGGTCGAGGCCAAGCGGACCGCGGCGTTGGTCGCCGAGCGTCTCAACCTGCCGGAGGACCGCTGGTCCTTTGCCTTCCAAAGCCAAGGTATGTCGGGCGGCCCATGGCTGGGACCGTCTGTCGAGGACACCCTGACCGCGCTGCGGGCCGAAGGCGCGGAAGAGGTGGTACTGCAAACCATCGGCTTCCTGTGCGATCACGTTGAGATCCTGTATGACATTGACATCGCATTTAAAGAGTTCGCGGATGGCCTCGGAATGCAGCTCACCCGTCCCGCGTCTTTGAACGGCTCGCCGCTGTTGATCGCGGCGCTCACCGACCTGGCCCGCAACGGCCTTGCTCGTGTTGAAACGGCTCGGCTCGGGGCCGCCGAGCCCGTCCTTTCCGCGGCGGGATGAAGCGCATCGCGGTCGTGGGGGCGGGGCTTGCCGGGCTTGTCGCCGCGTATGAACTCAACAAACGTCCTGACTGCGCCGTCACCGTCTTTGAAGCGGGCAACCGCGCGGGCGGCACGGTCGAGACGGTCTACACGGGCGGCTTCACCATTGAAACCGGGCCCGACTCTTGGGTTTCCGACCGACCGGCTTTACGCGAGTTGGTCGAGGAGCTCGGGCTCGGCGGCGAGCTTATTTCTTCCAATGACGCCATCCGCCGCACCTATCTGGCGCGGGGTCGCACCCTGACTCCCTTGCCCGACGGCATGCGCATGATGGTACCC
>CAXTUV010000081.1:5286-9644 GCA_964247445.1 uncultured Acidobacteriaceae bacterium
AGTCGCCGCTCTTCTCCTGGCAGGCGCGGTTGGCCTTTTTGCGCGAGCCGAAGCGGGCCGCCGAGCTCAAAGCAGCTGCCCTGCCTGAAGATCAGGATGAATCGGTCCGCGCCTTTGCCGAGCGGCACTTCGGGCGCGAGGCGACAGAGACCGTGGTGGGTCCGCTGCTCGCGGGCGTGTTCGGCGGCGACATCGACCGGCTGAGCGCGGGCGCGGTGCTCGCGCCATTTGTACGCTTGGAGCGCGAGCACGGCAGCCTGATCGCGCCGACCATGGCGCGCGCGGAGCTGGATCGCGCAAACGGCAAAACACCGCCGCCGGTATTTACGACCGTGCGGGGCGGGCTCCAAACTATTTTGAACACACTGGAAGCGGCGCTGCCCGCGATCCGCAAGTATGCGCCCGTAAAGGCGCTCGTTCGCGAAGGCGCGGGCTGGCGGCTGGACAGCGAACTGTTTGACGCCGTGGTCCTGGCGACGCCCGCCCCTGAAACGCAAAGGCTGCTCGCCCCCATCGATCCCAAGGCGGCCGACCTGCTTCCCACGGAAGCGACCTCGGCGATCGTGGCCGCGCTGTGCTGGTTGCCGGTCGAGGCCGCCTGTATCCGGGTTCCGCGCGGGTTTGGCTTCCTGGTGCCGCCCGCGATCGAGAGCGCGGAGGCGGAACTGCTGGCTGGGACTTTCATGGATCAAAAGTTTGCCCATCGCGTGCCTGCCGGCGGGGTGTTTTTGCGCGGCTTTTTCGGTGGGAGAGCCGCGCCGCGCATGATGAGTTGGGAGGATGCGGACATCGCCGAGGCTGCGCGGGCGCATTTCGCGCGGCTGCTGGGGCCGCTGCCGCAGCCCTCGTTCAGCGTGGTGCGGCGCTGGCCGCGTTCGCTGCCGCAGTACGGGATCGGCCACCCGCGGCGCATGCGCGCGCTTGCGGAGCGCATGGAGCATTTGCCCAGGCTTGCGTTCACCGGCAACGCGTATGAGGGTGTCGGTCTGCCGGCGCTTGCGCACCATGGACGCATGGCGGCAAAGCTCCTAGCAGAAAAACTGGCTTAAGATGCGCCTTATCTCTGCGTTGCGGCGGTTTTTTTTGCTCTCCCCGCTTTTCCCGCATCGCGAAAGTACAAAGCTCTGCCCCTGTCTTTCGCCGGTTGGAGACCTGCATCATTTGTTTAGGTGATCAGGTGGATTTATCTGCAAAGGATGGACGGATGAGGAAGGTGGCGATCGTAGGAGCCGGGCCCGGCGGGCTAGCGGCGGCGATACTGCTTGCACGCTCTGGCGTGGACGTAACAGTAGTGGAGAAGCGCTCACATGTGGGCGGGCGTACCTCGACCATTGAGCGCGACGGGTTTCGTTTCGACACCGGACCTACGTTTTTTCTGTATCCGCGGGTCTTACGTGAAATCTTTTTAGCTGCGGGTTTCGACCTCGAAGCCGAAATCCCGATGCAGCGGCTCGATCCGCAGTATCGCCTGGTGTATGGTTCGGGTGGTGAAATCCTGGCGACGCCGGATGTGGAACGCATGGCGGCGGAAATCGCCAAGCTGTGCCCTCGCGACGCGGAAGGTTTTCACCGCTTCATGGACGACAACCGGACCAAGCTCGAGAAGTTCGTGCCGTTCCTGGAGTCGCCGTTCGAATCCTGGAAGGACCTGCTGCATCCGGACATGCTGAAGCTGCTGCCGATCCTGCGCCCGTGGCAGTCGCTGGATATGAATCTGCGCGGCTACTTCTCCGACGAGCGCATCCGGCTCGGGTTTTCCTTTCAGTCCAAGTACCTGGGCATGAGCCCGTTCTCCTGCCCATCGCTGTTCTCCATCCTGTCGTTCCTTGAGTACGAGCACGGCGTCTTCCATCCCATCGGCGGCTGCGGCACGGTGACCGATGCGATGGCCCGCGTGGCGCGGTCGCTGGGCGTGCGCATCCTGCTCGACGAGCCGGTGGAAGGCCTTGTATTTGAAGGCCGCAAGGCAGTCGGCGTGACCACCGCCAAGCGCAAGCTCGCCGCCGACTCGGTTGTGGTGAATGCGGATTTCGCGGACGCGATGCGGACCATGGTCCCCGACAACCTGCGCCGCAAATGGACAGATAAGAAGATTCAGGGGAAGCGGTTTTCCTGCTCGACGTTCATGATGTACCTCGGCATTGAGGGCCTGTACGACGATGTGTCGCACCATACGATTTACCTCGCGAAGGACTACAAGCAGAATCTGCGCGACATCGAGAAGGATCACCGGCTGTCGGATGACCCATCATTTTATGTGCAGAATGCCTGCGTCACCGACCCGACGCTCGCCCCGGAGGGCATGAGCACCCTATACGTGCTGCTGCCCGTCACGCATGAAACCGGCTCGATCGACTGGGCGAAGGAGCAGGACCGCTTTCGCACATTGGCATTGCAGCAAATTGAGAAGATTGGCTTGCGCAATGTGGAAAGCCGCATCCGGACGGAGAAAATCCTCACGCCGAGCGACTGGCGCGAGGAGTACGGCCTCCACCGCGGCGCGACCTTCGCCATGGCGCACTCGCTCCGGCAAATGCTGCACCTACGGCCGCATAACCGCTTTGAGGATCTGGACCAGGTGTACCTGGTCGGCGGCGGGACCCACCCGGGCTCCGGGCTGCCGGTGATTTTCGAGTCCGCGCGCATCACAGCGCGTCTTTTACTTGAGGATATGCACATGGAGCCGCAATGGAATACCGAGCCGGTGATGCCGGGCACCCCTCCCGCGGACTCAATCTACGAGACGGTAGGCTGAACCATGACGGCGTTGCAACAAGCTCAGTCCGTGGGCATCCCTTCGCGGGATGCCATGCAGGCCGCCCAAAAAACATGGGCGCGAACGCCCCTGCGCGAGCGCCTGCGGGTCTTGCGCTGCTTTCGCGCGGAGTTGGCCGCAGGCGCGCGCGAGCTTGCGGCAACAGTGGGTACAAGCTACCCGGGCAGCCTCCATCGCGGTGAAGCCGACACGCTGGTAGCTGAGGTGCTGCCGCTGGCGGAAGCCTGTCGATGGCTGGAGCGCGAAGCGGAGTGGGTTTTGCGGGCGCGCTGGGAGGGCTCGGGACCGTTTTTTACCCGCTCCGTGCGGGTCGAAGTCGAACGCGCGCCGCTGGGGCTGGTGCTGCTGATTGGGCCGGGCAACTACCCACTGTTCCTGCCCGGCGCGCAATGCCTGCAAGCGCTGGCTGCCGGCAATGCCGTGGTGTGGAAGCCCGCGCCAGCCGGCATGGCGTGCGCGCACGCGATGCGCGTGATGCTGATCGCGAGCGGGCTGCTGCCGGATCTCGTCGCGGTGCTCGACCCCGCGCCCGCCGCGGCTGCTGAGGCGATTGAAGCTGGCGTGGATAAGGTATTTCTCACCGGCTCGGCGGCGACAGGTGAGGCGGTGCTGCATATGCTTGCCCCCTCGGCGACCCCAGCTGTCATGGAGCTTTCCGGATGCGATGCGGTGTTTGTGCTGCCCGGGGCGGACTTGGACCGTGCCGCGGAGGCGCTCGCTTTTGGGATCAGGCTGAACGGCTCCGCGACGTGCATGGCGCCGCGCCGGGTGTTCGTCGCGCAGCCGGTAGCTGAGGCGTTTGAAGCTAAACTGGGCGCGGCGTTGAGCGGGCTCGCGCCGGTACCGGTGCCGCAAGGGACGCGCGACCGCCTGCGCGACCTCGTTGCCGAGGCGCAGTTCCTGGGCGCGCGCACGGTCGTCGACGGTCTGCTGCCGCCCATTGAAAGCGCCGGGGTCGGGGCAACGCTGCTGGCGCGGGTGCGTCCGGAGATGCGGGTCGCGCGCGAAGATATCTTCGCGCCCGTGTTGTCCATGCTCTCCTTCCGCAGCGCGGCGGAGGCAGCCGCGATGCACGAGGAGTGCCCTTACGCGTTGACCGCGGCCATCTTCGGGCCGGACAAGCCTGCCCGCGCGCTGGCTGGGCAGATTACAGCCGGGACCGTGCTGCTGAACGACGTGATTGTGCCGACGGCCGACCCGCGCGTGCCGTTTTCCGGGAGAAAGCGCTCGGGTTTCGGCGCGACGCGCGGGCGCGAGGGGCTGTTGGAGATGACGTACCCGCGCGCGATCGCAAAGCAAACAAGCCGGAGCCGCATGCCTTATCAGCCTACAGGCGCGGCGCATGCGGGGCTGTTCGCGGGATATGTACAGATGGCGCACGGCAAGGGCTGGCGAAACCGCCTGGAAGGCCTGCGCGAAATGCTGCGAGCGCTGCCGAGTGTGCGGCCGCGCTGAAAAGAAAACCAAGGGAGCAACAGGATGCGTGTAGCAGTAATCGGTTCGGGCCTGGGCGGTTTGTCGGCGGCGTGTACGCTCGCCGCGCGCGGGTATGAGGTCAAGGTATTTGAGAAGAACCCGTGGC
>CAXTUV010000082.1:0-9641 GCA_964247445.1 uncultured Acidobacteriaceae bacterium
GAGTATGAAAGCGGCCGGCGGCACCGGCCAGGGTTGCGGTTCGTGCGGCGGTTTGGAGAAATGCTCTGCGGTCCAGCATCGTTCGTGGTTGCCTCCGGTCTCGGATAGGCAAGCCTATGCGAGTCGGAGCGGGCCTGTCCAGCCGTCGCGCCCTCGCGCGCCTCCCACCCGCGAAACGGTTCGTCAGGTATCCTGGAAAACGACGCTGCCCGACAGGCGAGGCAGGCGGCGGGGTTCTGCCCGCGCCCGTAAGGAGAAATGCGTTTTGGGGTTTAAGCAACTGTGTGTGTGCGCGGCCGCCCTGGCCGTTCTGGTTCCTTTTGCAAGCGCGCAAGTAACGGCCACCGCGCCCGCGGTTGACGGCCCTACCGACACCGAAAGGTTGGATGTGCTGGGCGGCGGTGCGTACTCGCACTTCAATCCAAGCTTCGCGCACCAGGTCCGCGCCACCAACCTGACGGGCTGGCAAGGCTCGGTGACGGGCTGGTTTTCGCACCTGGTCGGTGGCGAGGCGACCGCGCGCGGGCTCTACGGCAGCTACACGCTGCCCACCAACGGCTTCAACCTGCCCGCGTCGTCGAACCTTTCGGAGTATCTGTTTCTGTTCGGCCCGTCATTCCGCCTGTACGAGAAGCCCCGCTACACAGCCGGGGCGCACGTGCTGATCGGCGGCGCGGTAGGGAGGTTCAACCAGAGCTTTGCGAGTACAGGCACGCTCGGGCAGCAGATTGGGATCTACAACAACCAAGCCGCGACCGCGTTCGCCGTCGGCGGTTGGGCGGACTACAAGGTCGCGCCGCGCTTCGCCGTGCGTTTTACCGGCGACTACCAGCCCACCAAGTACGGCGGGTTGACCCAGAATGAGTTCTTCGGCGCGGTGGGGATTGTGTATAAGATCGGGCAGAAAAAGTAGCAGAGCGCCCGCAGGCCGGCTTAGTGGCCTGCGCCTTCTCCTGCGAGCGAAGAGCCGCGGAGCTTACCAACGCTTTGTATCCCCTACCGGCACTTGGCCCACAAGCTTGCTTGGAACACCGTTCACGGTGGTGCCGGCATGGGCGAAGTTGGGCGAAAGGTTCTGGTTAAAGTCAAAAGGAAAATTGAGGATTGGCTTCGAGGCAGCGTCCAGCGCGGCGACCTGCTCAGGCGGCAGATGGAAGTCAAGCGCTTTCAGGTTGGCTTCAAGATGCTCCATCGTGCGCGCGCCCAGGATCGTGGAGCTGACGCCAGGCCGGTTTTGCACCCAGGCCAGAGCGACCGTGGGCACGTCCGTGCCGAGTTCAGACGCCACCTTCTCCGCGGCTTCAACAATATCGAAGGCCCGCGAGGAAAGTTGGCCTACGTAGCCGCGGTGCGCCGGCATTTTGCCGTTTCCCGTTCGCTTGTGCTTGCCTGAAAGTGCGCCCATGCGCAAGGGACTCCAGGGCAGCACGCCCATTCCAAGCTCCTCCGCCATGGGGATCAGCTCGCCTTCAACCGTGCGTTCCATCAGCGAGTATTCGATTTGGAGTGCGATCAGCGGTGCCCAGCCCCGGAATTGGGCAATGATTTGGGCTTGCGCGACCTTCCAAGCGGGCGTGTCGGAGAAGCCGAGATAGCGCACCTTGCCGGCTGTCACCAGGTCGTCGAGCGCGCGCATGGTTTCCTCGACCGGCGTAAAGCGATCCCAGTTGTGGAGGTAGTACAGGTCGATAGCGTCTGTTTGCAGCCTGCGCAAGGACTCCTCGCATTGCGCGATAACTGCGCGGCGGCTGCCTCCGCCTCCGTTGGGGTCACCGGCGAACAGATTGAAGAAGAACTTTGTCGCGATTACGGTGCGCCGGCGCTCGCTTTTGTGCTTCGCGAAGTAGTCGCCGATGATCTGTTCCGAGTGCCCGCTGGTATAGCTGTTGGCGGTGTCGATGAAGTTACCGCCGAAATCGAGATAGCGGGAAAGGATCGCCTCCGAGTCCGCGACGCTGGAACCCCATCCGAGGTCCTCGCCGAAGGTCATGGCACCGAGACAGAATGGGCTGACGCGCAAACCCGAGCGCCCGAGGGTAATGTAGTGATCGAGTGGCATGGTGCTCCTTTCGGATGTTCCCGTCTGCTTCAGCAGCACGGGCGGTGTCTCGTAACTTAGATTGGTTTGCCGGTTGCGAGCGCCATGCATTGTTACCATAAGCGCCATGCCTCCGATGCATTTGCGCGGCTTGGACATGAACTTGCTCCTGCCGCTGCAGGCATTGTTGGAAGAGCGCAATGTGACGCGGGCGGCACAGCGGATTCATATGAGTCAGCCCGCGATGAGCCGCGCGCTGGAACGTTTGCGCGGCGTGCTCGGGGATGATTTGCTGATACGCGCGAATGCAAAGTATGAATTGACTCCGCGCGGCGCGCATCTGCTGCGCGAGCTGGAGCTGCTGCTCCCGCGGTTGGAGCAGCTGTGGTCCGGTGAACAGTTCACACCCGGTTCCACCCAAGCCCGTGTGCGCCTCGCGATGACGGACTATGCCGCTGCCGTAGTACTGCCGCCGTTGCTGCGGGCTTGCGAGCAAGCCGCGCCGGGGCTCAACCTGGACGTCACACCGTGGCACGAGCGATCGCACGAAGAGCTGTCCGCCGCGACCGTGGACCTTGTTTTCAGCCCGCTTGCCGTTCCAGCGCACCTTCGCGTTCAACCCCTTTTTGACGAACAGTTTGTCTGCTTGGTCGGGTTGGAAAGTAATCTGCGCCACGCAGAATTTCCGCTCGCGAGCTACCTCGAAGAGAAGCATGTTTCTGTGGAAACGGAGCCGAAACAGCAAAATCTGATTGATCGTCCATTAGCCGAGGCCGGATGGAGGCGCTCGATCGTTCTACGCCTCCCGTACGTTTCCGCCGCCGTGCGCGTGATCGAGGATACGGGTTTAGTCCTGACCGCGCCCTCGCGCATCGCTGCGGCTTTCGCCGAGCGTTTCCGGGTGCGCCGCATCGCCGCGCCGCCTCAGATTCCCGGCTTCCGGTACACAATGGTTTGGCATCCCCGGCTCGAGCAGGAATCCCTACATGCCTGGTTCCGCGGGCTCGTTGCCCGCATTTGCGCGGATCACGTTGCGAAACCCGGACCACTCATCCCTTGATCCCCGCCCGCAAATGCAGCTCGCGCAGTTGCTGCGGGGTCGCCGGGGTCGGGGCTTCGGTCATGAGGTCGATCGCCTTCGCCGTCTTTGGGAAGGCGATGACCTCTCGCAGCGAGCCCGCGCCCGCGAGCAGCATGGCGATCGGTGCGCCATACTCGAGCGCGTCCAGGAAAAAGCCGAACCGGGCTTTCGCTTCCTCGTCCGACATGCCGAGCGCCGCGAAAATCTTTGCCTGCACGTCCTTGCGGTGGATGCGGATGGAGCCCGAGCCGAGCTCCAGGCCGTTCATCGCGAGGTCATAGTAGCGCGCGCGGACCAGCGCCGGGTCGGCCGTGAGCAGGTCCATGTCCTCCTCGTGCGGCGAGGTGAACGGGTGGTGCGCGGGCAGCCACGCCCCGGTGTCCGCGTCCTGCTCGAACATGGGGAAGTCGGTGACCCAGATCGGCTGAAAGCCTTGCGTGGCATCGACAGGTTTAAGTTGGGCCTGCTCCTCTGCCAAGGTTTGCGTAAGCGCGGCGTTCGCCTCCGCCACCACCAGCTCGGTTGCCGCAAACGCCCCGTGCCGGTCGGCGTATTTGCGGGCCAGCTCGACCCGGAACGCCCCGGCCGAGGACAGCACGCCGATCTCGCGTTCGGAAAGCCGAGAGCCGGATTTGTGGTCGGAAAGCGCGGTTTGCGCGGAAGGATCGCCCGCAACCAGCACCAACAGGTCTTCCGGCGCGGCTTCCGATCGAGCCCGGACGCCCGCGACTGCTTCGGGAAAACTCTTCTCCAGGCGCTTTAGATCATCCAGGAGCTTCGCGCCCTTGCGCGTGTCGAACAACGGACGGTTTTCATCCCGCTCCTTGCGCGAAAGCTCGCCCACGCGCGGGATGCGTAAAGCGACGACGGGCAGGTCGGGATCGACTTGGAGGGTAGCCAGGGCTTCCGGCGCGAACAGGTCGCGCACATCCGTCAACCCGGGCAGGCGCAGGTCGGGCTTGTCGATGCCGTATCGGCGCATGGCCTCGTCCCAGGTCGTGCGCGGGAACGGGGTGGGCAGCGCGATACCGGCGGCGGCGAAGGCGGCGGCCATGAGCTGTTCCACAACCCGGAAGATCGTGTCTTGCTGCGGGAACGACATCTCGATGTCGATTTGGGTGAACTCGGGCTGGCGGTCGGCGCGCAGGTCCTCGTCGCGGAAGCAACGGGCGATCTGGAAGTAGCGGTCGAAGCCGGAGACCATCAGGATCTGCTTAAAAAGCTGCGGCGACTGCGGCAGCGCGTAGAACTCGCCCGGATGGACGCGGCTGGGAACCAGGTAGTCGCGCGCGCCCTCTGGGGTGGACCGGGTAAGCATGGGCGTTTCGATTTCCAAAAAGCCCAGCCCGGAGAGCGTGTTGCGCACCGCGAGGGCGACCCGGTGGCGGACGAGGAAGTTGCGCTGCATCTCGGCGCGGCGCAGGTCCAGGTAGCGGTGGGTGAGGCGCAGCTCCTCGTTGGCGATCGCCGGCTCAGCAGGCGAGAACGGGGCCAGTTTGGCGTCGTTCAGCACCCGGAGCTCGCGCGCCGCGACCTCGATCTCACCGGTGGCCATATTGGGATTCACCGCGCCCGCCTCACGCAGGCGCACGGCTCCGAGCGCCGCGACCACGTACTCGGGCCGCAGATGTTCGGCCTTGCTGTGGGCCTCAGGCGCGAGATCGCGGTCCAGCACCACCTGGGTCACCCCGTAACGGTCGCGCAGGTCCAGGAAAATCAGGTTGCCGTGGTCGCGCCGCCGATTGACCCAGCCGAGCAGGGTCGCGTCGCGGGAAGCGTCGGGGGCGCGCAACGCGCCGCAGGTATCGGTGCGGGTGAGGGAACCGAGGTGGTCGAGCATGCGTGTGTTTAGGGTAGCGCGGGTGCCCGGTACTCTGGGTGTAAGGAGTCACACAAGTGAGCACGGCGATGAGGCGGTTGGGCAGGCAAGGCCCGGAGGTGTTTCCGTTGTCCCTGGGCTGCATGGGCATGTCGGGCGCGCTGCGGCAAGCCACGGATGACGCGGAAAGCATCGCGACCATCCATGAGGCGATCGAGCGCGGCGTGAATCTGCTCGATACGGGAGATTTTTACGGCTTCGGTCACAACGAGCTGCTGATCGGTAAGGCCATCCGGGACCGCCGCGATAAGGTGCTGCTGTCGGTCAAGTTCAACGGGCTGCGCTCGCCCGATGGCATGTTTCTAGGGTTCGACTCGCGGCCCGAGGCGGTCAAAAACTTTCTCGGCTACTCGCTGACGCGGCTCGGCGTGGACTACATCGACGTCTACCGGCCGTCGCGGCTCGACCCCAAAGTGCCCATTGAGGAAACAATCGGCGCGATTCAGGAAATGATCCAAGCCGGCCTGGTCCGGCACATCGGCCTGTCCGAAGTCGGCCCGGACACCATCCGGCGCGCGCACGCCGTGCACCCGATCGCGGATGTGCAGCTGGAGTACTCACTGATGAGCCGCGGGCCGGAGCAGGCGATCGTACCCGTGCTGGACGAGCTCGGCATCGCCATGACGGCTTATGCCGTGCTTTCGCACGGGCTGCTGACCGGCAATCCGAAGCCGGCCGAGGGCGGCATGCGCGCGCACCTCCCGCGGCTCGGGGGCGAAAACTTTGAACACAATCGCAAACTGGTAGAAGCGCTGATGGCGATCGCGGAGGAGAAAGGCGTGACCACCTCGCAGCTCGCGATCGCCTGGGTGCTGGCCAAAGGCGCGAACCTGGTCCCGGTCATCGGCTCGCGCAAGCGCCCGCAGCTGGCAGAAGCGCTCGACGCCTTGGAGATTGAGCTTTCCGCTGAGGACGTGGCCCGCATTGAGCAGGCCGTCCCCGCCGACCAGGTAGCGGGTACGCGATACGCGGAGCGGTTGATGAAGATGCTGGATAGTGAGAAGGGGGCATAAGCAACCGGGTATGGGGTGTAAGTCTCACCGGCAGCCGTTTCGGTTCCTGCGCGGAGTATGATTTGCGGGAACCGGTTCGCGCGCGCCGGGTAAAATCAAGACACTGCGATGAAGCTGCCGATCTTGCTTTCCCTTTTCCTTTCCGCCGCAATCTCGGCCGCGACTCAGGCCTCTGCCGTTACACCCTCGCAGGCGGCTCCGGCCCCAAAGCAAGCGGTGCAGGTCAATCCATCCCAGACCGGCCAGGCACAGCAGACCCAGCCTTCTCCCGCGCAGTCGCCTCAAAACGGCCAGCCAGGCTTCACCATCACCACCCAGGTCAGCGAGGTCGACCTTTCCTTCACCGTTACCGATCGGCATGGGCATTTCGTCAACGACCTCCAGCAAGCCGACTTCGCGCTTCTGGACGACGGAAAAGCCCCGGCGCAGATCTTTCGCTTTGAGCAGAATACGAACCTGCCGCTGCGGGTGGGCATGGTGGTCGATACCAGTACCTCTATTCGGACGCGGTTCACGTTTGAGCAGCAGGCGGCGAGCGAGTTCCTGCTGGCCGTGCTGCGGCCCAAGAGCGATAAGGCGTTTATCGAGGGCTTCGATCTCGCGCCGGACTTCAAGCAGGACTGGACCAATAACCTGGACGCGCTGACTACGGGGATTAACAAGCTGCACTCGGGCGGCGGCACGGCGCTGTTCGACGCGCTATACCAGGGCTGCCACGACAAGATGCTGGACGCGACGCTCCATCACGAGCCCGCGCGCAAGGCGGTCATCATCATCTCGGATGGCGACGACAACCAGAGCCACGCCTTTGTCGAGGATGCGATCAAGGAGTGTCAGCGGGCCGAAACCACTGTGTACGCCATCAGCACGAACGTGAGCCCGAGCCGCGACCGGGGAGACGACACGCTCCAAAAAATCGCCGATGCCACGGGCGGCCGCGCCTACTACCCGCAGCGCATTGAAGATATGCCGAACAGCTTCTCGCAAATCCAGCAGGAGCTGCGATCGCAGTACGCGCTCAGCTACAAACCCGCGGACTTTGTCGCGAACGGCGCGTTCCGCACCATCTACCTGTTCTGCCTGGACCGCAAATACCAGGTGCGGTCCAGGACGGGCTACTTCGCGCCGCGGCAGACGGGCAGCTCGCCCGGGCAGTAGGGCTCACCATCCCTGCGGGCGGTGGGGGCTACTTGCCTTTGTAGTCAGTGAACAGGTCGGGAAACTCCTTCTGGAGCGCGGAAATCTTCGGCCGGTCGCAGGTTTGGATGTACGCGCTGTTCGGGTTGTGGAGCGCGTAATCCTGGTGGTAATCCTCCGCCTTGTAGAAGCCCTTGAACGGCGACAGCTGCGTCGCGATGGGGCCGGAAAACACCTTGGCTTGGTCCAGCTGCCGGATGTACGCCCCGCTCAGCCGCTGCTGCTCCGGGTTCTCATAAAAGATTACGGAGCGGTACGATTCACCGACATCCGGACCTTGTCGGTCCACTTGGGTAGGGTCGTGGGCAACCGCGAAGAAGACCTGAAGCAGGCGGCCGTAGGTGATCTTCGAAGGGTCGTACACCACTTTCACCGACTCGGCGTGGCCGGTATCTTCCTGCAATACTTGGTCGTAGGTGGCGGTCGAGGCGGACCCTCCCGCGTAGCCCACCGTCGTATCCTTTACGCCTTTAACGCGTTCAAACACCGACTGCGTGCCCCAAAAGCAGCCGCCCGCAAACACCGCGGTTTCCGTGCCGGGCGTATGCGCGAGTTTGGTATCCGCCACCGGTGGCGGAATCGGCGTGTGATCGGCGGCAAAGGCCGACCCGGTTCCGAGGCAAAGGGCGGAAAACAGAAATTGTGCGAAACGCGACCGGCTGCTCATCACGCAAAAGTCCTCATGGGCTTGGGAGCGGAAGGAACAGCGGAAGGTTACAGGTCGGCACCGGTCGTGGGTCCGCAAGTAACGGCCCGCTTATGGCCGCGTGTATACCGCGATTTCACTGCGCAGCTGCGGGATGCGGTTGGTGTTCTTTGCTTTCGCCCGCACATCGGCGGAGACCGGCAACGTCCCGTCCACGACGCCTTGAAGGTTGCGGAGGTTGCGCCGCCAACGGTCCAGGACGGCTTGGGGCATCGTTCCCAAACCTGCGGGCGTGAACAGGCGCGGCAGGACATCTCCATGGAGTCCGCGCGCGGTAAGCTGCCGCTTGAGTTGCGGTAGATGCGCGTTGCCGAAAATAAACATGATGCGTTTCGCGCCGCCCGCGTGCGCCAAACAGTTTTGCACGATGCGCCGGTTGCGCTCATGCCATGCTCCCGCCGCGAGATCAGCCAGCGTTCCGGTTCCGATCACGTCCTCGAACTTGTGGTCGACCATGGCCTGGTACCGCGGCGACCCGTTTGTATAGTCGTAAAACGATCCACCTGAGAACGCTTCGTAATATGCCTTTTCTTGAGCTTCCGCGGCGGCCCCCTCGGCAAACCTTCGCTTGTCCCGGACTTCTTCCCGCTCCCCGCGCGCTTGCAGGGCGAAGCTCACGCGCCAGTCGGCGGGCACAAAGCGCATACCCCAGCTTGGAGCCAGCTCGGCCAGCATCGCCGCTTCCGGCGGGAAGTTGCCTTCCATGACGCCATTGAAAGCTTTCGGTGTGATCTCGCCGCAGATCACATCCGGGTGCAGCGCGCGGACTTCGGCTTCCAGGTCGATCAGCGAGTAATGGTAACGCGCGTCGAAGGGCAGGTTGTGCGCGCTGCCGACCAGGAAGATTTCTGGAAGGGGCAGCGGCTCAGTTGCAGCGGTAGTTTGGCCTGCCGCCAACAGAGTTAACAGCAGGCAAGCCGAAAGCAAGCCGGGCTTTCTCATGCACTCAAGATACCCGCTTCCGGTGCGGACCTGCCTGAGGGCGCAACTTAGGAAAAGTCGATGTTAGCTATGCCGAGCTTTCCATCGATCTAAAATCCTTTGCACGTTCTCAGCGCCGGGAACAGTCGTGTTAACTTCCACATCATAGGTGCAAAAGCGATGTGTCTCGAGGTGATATAGACCTTCCCCGAGAGTTCGGTCGCCTCGCAACTGCTCCCGGCGTTCTATCTCCGCAGCCGGAGCGTGAACTCCAACCCAAAACACATCAAAAGGAGCAAGCAGCACCCTCAATTCTTCCGCCCAAGCCTGCTCCTCCACGATATGTTCAACCAGCAAATCTATGCCCGCACCGGCAAACGCGGCGATTGAGCGATGGAAGCCGTTGAGGAAGGCTCTCCGGTATCTGAAGCGCACTTCCTGATCGACCGGACGAAAGCCCGCATCCGCCAGCTGGTCGGAAGCGTAGTAGTGGAACTGCGGTTCAAGCCGGAGGCGAAGTGCTTCAACCAGCGTTGATTTGCCTGAACTCGATGTTCCGTTCAGGAGAATGATCCTGCCTTGTGAACGCATGCATTCAATTTCCGCCGATGCACTGGAGCAGTCCCGGCTCATCCAATACCTTGACCCCAAGCTGCTTAGCCTTCTCCAGCTTCGACCCAGCCTCCTCGCCGGCAACCACATAGCTGGTCTTCTTGCTCACGGCCGAGGACACCTTGCCTCCCGCGGACTCAATCTTTTCCTTCGCTTGCTCGCGGGTTAGGTTGGGCAGCGTCCCAGTAAGGACA
>CAXTUV010000083.1:0-9582 GCA_964247445.1 uncultured Acidobacteriaceae bacterium
GCTTCACCAGTGCGCGTCCTTCGGCTACCGTCCCCAGTGGTGCTCGCAAAGCCCGGCAGCGGTCCTGTCCCAACTCCCCCATGAGCGCCTCTGCGGCTGCGCGCGCTGCCTGGTAGCTGAAGACGACCCGCCCGCCGGCCCCGGCAAACACCCGCACCGTTTCCGCACCGATACCCCGCGACCCGCCGGTCACCAACACGACTTTCCCCGCGAATGAACGCTCAATACCCATGCCACCCAACCTACACCAGCTTGAGCCGGATCGCTCCTTTGGCGTGCGACGGGTCCACCGACCGTCCGCCCTGCAGAATCACCACCTTACCCGCGGCTTGCAGTCGTCTGGCTGCTGCCCGCGCCGGTTCCATCAGCGGCATCCATGCTTCGCGTTCTGTACCGCTTGCCGCCCGTCGCGCCGCCTCTGAAGGGCAAATCGTCTTCCCTGCCCCGCGCTCACGCAACAGCTCTAAAATTGCCCGCTCCAGTGCCGCATCCTTCTCGACCGCCGCCCCCGACCGACCCCGCCGGCGGCACGCATCGGAGCAGTACTTCACATCGGCCCAGTTGCGCTCCCACTTCTTACGCCATTGGACTTCCCGCCCGCAAACGACGCAGATTTTAGAGGCAGGCTGGCTCATACCTCTTAGGATGCCCGCCGGCCGTGCCTCTCGAACTACACATCCCCCCGGCAATGGAGCGAAGCGAGATGCAAACCCCGGCAAGCTCACCCGTTACCATACAGCCCATGCGCGGCTTTTCCTTTTTCGTGCTCCTCCTTACGGCCACCGCTTCCGCTGAACCTTGGGCCATCGCCATTCATGGCGGCGCGGGCGAAGCCGAGTGGCTCCATATGACTCCAGCGGAGGCTGCCGCCTATCAGGCATCGCTCGCGAAAGCACTTTCGGGCGGACAAGCCGTCCTTGCCGCCCATGGCAGCTCTCTCGATGCCGTCCAAGCCGCCATCCAGATTCTCGAGGACGACCCGCTCTTTAACGCCGGCCGCGGCACGGCCTTCACCGCCGAAGGCATCAATGAGATGGATGCTTCGCTGATGGACGGTACCAGCCTCGCCGCCGGAGCCGCTGCCGGCGTTCGTTCCACCCGCCACCCCATCGCGCTCGCGCGCGCCGTCATGGATCACTCGCCATACGTCATGCTCGCCGGACCCGGCACTGACGCCTTCGCTCGCTCTCAACACCTCGAGCAACAGCCGCCCGCATTCTTCTTTACTGAAATGCGCTGGCAGGAGTTCTCCGCCATCATGCGCGCCGCAGGCAAGCCAGTTCCGCCGCGCCCCCCAGGCGTACCTCCGGCACCCGCCGGCAGCACCCTATCTGCTTCCGGCTCCCCGGTCCTCGCCCCGCACTACGGTACAGTTGGTGCCGTCGCCCGCGATGAGCAGGGCCGTCTTGCCGCCGGCACCTCCACCGGCGGTGCGCAAGGCAAATTGCCGGGCCGGGTTGGTGACTCGCCCCTGATCGGCGCGGGCACCTATGCCGGCGCGACCTGCGCCGTATCTTCGACCGGCGTCGGCGAGTACTTCATCCGCCTCACTTTGGCGCGCCAGGTCTGCACCTTAGTCGAGCAGGGCCGCACGCCGCAACAAGCCGCCGACCGCATGATTCAAACCGAGCTGCCTGCCCTCCAAGGCGGCGAGGGGGCCGTGATCGTCCTCGGCCGCACCGGCCCACCCATCTGGAGCAATCACACCCTCGGTATCTTTCATGCGCAGCAAGTCGCGGGCGGCTCCCCCCAGGTATGGGTTCGTTAGATACATAACAAATCCAATTCCGCATATGTTTATGCGCTTAAACATTTCACCACCGACTCGGTTTGCGTCCCGGAGCCGGACAACATCGCATATAAGAGAACGACCACCCCCCAACCCAAAGGAGCTTTCCCCATGGCAACAGCCCAGTTCGACGCCACCGTCGCCGCCCTCGCAAGCGGCCCTGAAAACCTCTCCCCGGAACAAGCCGTCGCCAACATCGAATCCTGGCAGGCCTACCTCAATGAACACCAGACCGCCGGCACTGAGGCCGTCCTCACCAGCCTCGGCCAGCTCAAAAAGCAGCTCAGCGCGGGCGCTCCCGATCCTGCTGCGATTGAGGCCCTCCTGCAACAGCTCAGTACTGATACGCTCGCCGTGGCCAACAGCGGCAACACTTCCAACAGCACCAAAATCATGGAAATCGGCGAAGCTCTCGCCGGTTAGCTGTCCGCATTTCTGCGCACTACCAACCTCTAGGAAAGAGCGACGACGCAAAAAAGCTACTTACTACTTGCTTTTTAGCGTGTATGCTCTCAAATCGACTTACCAAAAATTCCGATGAGCTGGGCGGCCCAGCTCATCGCAATTCCCGGGAACATTGAACCCGTAAGGAGAACTACACATGCCAGCAGCTAAACTCGACGCTACAATTAAGGCCGCCAATGGCGGTATCACCAAGTTGTCACCTGACCAGGCTGTCAAGAACATCGAGGGCTGGGAAGAGTACCTCGCCAAGCACGAGGCTCCCGGCGTTAAATCCGTCGTTGCGGACCTCGGCAAACTCAAGACTCACCTACAGAGCGACAAAATTGACAGTGCCGCGATCGAGAAGCTCGTTAAAAAGCTTGGCCACGACACCGTCAAAGTGAAAGGCGAGGGCCCCAACGCCGAAAAGATCAAGGAACTCGGCGAGGCACTCTCCAAGTAAGCCTTTGGAACGCGAACATCAGACGCGGTTGCTTAGTTAAGGCAGCCGCGTCTTTTTCTTTTCAGCCTCCATCCAGCACCCGGATCTCAGGTACGCCCAAAACAGCCTGAACCGATCCATCCGCCCTATCCCGTCATCCTTAACCGCAAAGCAGACCTACATCACCTTCCGCGTTAAGCCTCCCCCCAGGGCCAGAACACCACCCAGCTGTTTCTGCTCCGGCCGATCCACCTGTTCACTGGAGGGAAGGCCATCTACGCCGAAATCTTGCAGGCCGGCGGCTCGTTTCATCCTTCTATACTGAGCAAGCTATGTCCTCCGAAACCCTCCTAAACACTTTCTTACCAGTTGACGAGCAGCTCGACCTGCTCCAGAAAGGCGCGGCGGAAATCATCCGCATCACGGACCTGTGCGAGCGTCTTGAGCTCTCCCGCAGCACCGGCAAGCCCTTGCGCGTAAAGGCCGGTTTCGACCCTACCGCGCCGGATCTCCACCTCGGCCACACTGTTCTCATGCGCAAGCTCAAGCACTTCCAAGACCTCGGTCACCAGGTCATCTTCCTTGTCGGCGACTTCACCTCGCTCATCGGCGACCCTTCAGGCCGCTCCGTCACCCGTAAGCCGCTCACCCGCGAACAGATCGACGCCAACGCCCGTTCTTATACTGACCAGGTTTTCCGCATCCTTGATCGCGACCGCACCGAAGTTCGTTTTAACTCCGAGTGGCTCGATAAGCTCGGCTTTGAAGGCATCATCCGCCTAGCCGCGCAATTCACCGTTTCGCAGATGCTGGAGCGCGACGAGTTCCACAAACGCTGGGAGCAAGAAAAACCCATCGCCCTGCATGAGTTGCTATATCCAATAACGCAAGGCTATGACTCCATCGCTCTCCAAGCCGATGTCGAGCTCGGCGGTACCGACCAGAAATTCAATCTCCTTGTCGGACGAGAACTCCAGCGCCATTACGACCAACCCTCCCAGATCGTTCTCATGACGCCCATTATCGAAGGTTTAGACGGCGTTCAAAAAATGTCAAAATCATTGAACAATTCGATTGGCATCGATGAGCCTGCGGGCGAGATGTATGGCAAAATCATGTCGATCTCTGACGAATTGATGTGGCGTTACTGGCTCCTGCTCACAGACCTGCGTCAATCGGAGGTGGAAGCCAAACAGGCCGAGGTAGCCGCCGGAGTGCTTCACCCAATGGAGGCAAAGAAGCAGCTCGCCCGCGCCATCATCAGCGGCTTTCATCCTCAATCCGCTGTTCGCGAAGCCGATGAAGATTGGGCGCGGCAGTTTCAGCGCAACGAGCAGCCTGAGCACATTGAGGAAGTCTCAATCAACGCCGCTGAAATCGGTTGGGATCCTGCCAACTCGGAAATACGACTCGACAAAGTTTTGGTCCGCCTCGCTCTCGCCGATTCAGCTACCGACGCCGCGCGAAAGCTCAAGCAGGGTGCCGTTCGCATCGATGGAGAACTTGTCTCCGCACCGAGGCTTGCGGTTTCCGCGTTGCCAAGAACGCTCGTGCTCCGCGTTGGCAAGCGCGTCCGCGCTGCTCAACTACATTCCTAGCCCCACGACCGGCTGCGCTTCTTGGCAGAACGGCAGTTCTATTCAGTTCCACCTTTTTGGATTACACTTGCGCCAACACTTGACCGCTCTGCGTCTTGGACCACCTAACGTCCGCGATCCTGGAAAGGAGTCCGGCGCACTAGCTTTCCGCTCACGCCTAGTATTTAACCCCAGTCTTGCGATCAGGTCAGGCATTTTTCGGTCACTTCTAGGAGCGACACCCGCATGCGGATTGTCACAGTAGAAGAGCGCATTTCGACTCCTGCTTTTGCCGCTGCCACGCGTGGCCTGTCTTCAAATCTGCTTCCATCTCTTCGCGCTCATATGGAGTCAGCCCTTTCAGACCTTGGTGAATCCCGGCTTTATGCCATGGACGAAGCAGGTATTACGCTTCAGATTCTTTCCCTTGAGATGAAAGGTTTAGAACAACTGCCTTCTGATCAAGCTGCTGCAATCGCGGAAGACGCAAATAACTGCATTGCTGCCGCAATCACTGCCTACCCAGGCCGTTTCGCCGGCTTCGCCGCACTAGCGCTCGCCGACCTTGACAGCGCCATCCTTGAAATGCGCCGCACGCGAAAACAGCGCGGTTTTGTGGGATTTCTCTTTTACTCGGGGCATCAGGATCTGTCCCTTGACGATGAGCGGTTCGCCCCTCTGTGGGCCGAGGCAGAGGCACTCGACACGCCCGTTTACCTTTATCCCATCCCAGCTCCCCCGCGCATGGAACAAGCTTATTACAGCGGCTTACCGCAAAACATGGGAAAGCTGCTTTCTATCGCCGCATCGGAGTGGCATGCGGCGATCAGCTTGCAGGTGCTTCGTCTTATCATGTCCGGTTTGTTTGACCGGCACCCTAAGCTGCGCATCCTGGTTGGGCACTTAGGAGAACATCTACCTTCATCTATGAATCGAGCCGGCACCGCCCTCCAATGGATGTCCCAACACCTTCAACAGCCCGTTCATAACTACTTTCACCGTCACTTTTGGGTAACAACAAGCGGATGTTATACAGCAGCCATGTTCCATACGGCTCTTGAAAGCGTGGGTATGGATCGCATGCTGTTCTCGATCGAATACCCGTTCAGCTCTACACAGCGAGGTCGAGTGTTCCTGGACAACCTTGAGCTCGCGGACGAAGCTCTGCATAAACTTGCACACGCAAATGCTGATGCTTTGTTCGGTCTTGAACCTTATTAAAAGGCCATTTTGAAGCCGGTCTAGTTTAACTCCGCGCAGCAACCCACACAAACAAACCGCAACACGCACGATAAGGTGATCCCGAGTATCTCAGACGTCCTGCGCAAACCTCCTAGATCACGTCAGGGTGAAGATGCACGAATCTAGCGTGGACATACACTGCTTCATCCACCATCAACCCGGAACAGTGAAGTCGAATTCAATCAGCGCAAAGCTACACCGTTCTCTGATGCAGCGTTGCCTCCCCCACGATCATCGTCGACCCTACCCGAAGCCGGAACTCGGTGACGGTGCAGGGTTGCGCGAGCGCCTGCCTCAATCATAACTGTACTTACAACGGACGGGTCATCACGAAGTTTCGCGAAAAGCTGACCGTTGCTGGCTCGCGGAACTTCAAGCGTTGTCAGGGAGAAACCGTCCGGTACAGTGATTGCACGGGTAAACGCAGAATCTGCGGCAACCGCGTCCAAAAGAAATAAGTTGCTTCCGACTAAGGTACAGTTTTGGCTTGTCTCGGCCGGGCAGGTATAACTCTGGAGAATAGGCAGCCGTACCAATGTCGCGAGCGGCACCCAATTCCCAGCAGTGTTTTCTACAACAGGCCGCAGGTGCAGCTTACCGAATGCGGATGCGCTGAAACTTTTCAGCGGGTCAAGGGTGCCGATGGCGGTTTTTGCGTCCTGTAGTACGAGTTGGCCGGAAGCAAGGGAGAGCGTCACGGAACTCAGTCCGTCCTCCGTTGCGACCTCAATCGCTTCATCACGGGCAAAACTTGCGGGCACCTGCGTTCTGATTGCAAATGTGAGATGGCCGCTGAGCGGCAGCTCATCGTTGGCACCGAGTTTGAGGCTGACCGGCAGCACTGCCTGAGAAGCCGGCAAGTCCACGCTCTTGCTCAGTAAGGTCACAGCGGGGCGCGCATCCAGAACCACCACAGGCACAGTAACTACGCGCCCGTCTTTCAACGTCACCTGGCCCAGGCCTTTTGGCCCTTGCTGTAATTTGCCCACGCTGGAGGCGGTTTGCGCATTCGCAGACATTTCAAGCAAATCTGCGTCCCCGCTGCGCGTGAGCTTGCCGGGTTGGAATTGCTGATCTTGTAAGCTCAGCGCGGCTACCTCATCCAGGCGCGAACCGGCCAGCACGCCCCCATTGTCTCCGGCGTGGATTTGAAAAGCTTCATACTTCCCCGCTTCAGCGAACGACGGCACGGTCAGCAGTTTCGGCAGGGTGATGCCGAACAGCTTGACTGAGATCACAACAGTACCAGGGTGGGCGTCTTTGAGCGGAAGCGTCACTGCGATCGAATCAGGTCCGTCCAGCTTCCAATTTGCCTTCACCACGTCACCGTCTGCATCCCGATAACTGAGATTTTCCACGCAAGCCGCTGCGTTCGACCGCAAATGTAGTTGATCTTCCCTACCCACGACCAGTGCGTTCTTGTCCGCATCGGCAACAGTCCAATCCGCTCCGTCAGCGGAGCGCAATTGGAACGAGGGTCCGCTATACGCCTCGAACCCCCAAGATCCCTGCACCTTAGCTTCCACCTGCTTTCCTAGCCCTGCGCTCTTCAACGCCGACGAAGGCAGCACAAACCCGCCCTGCGAAGGGTCCGCGACGAGAGGCACATCTGTGCTGTTTCCATCATCCCCGGCGAGATGTAGCGTGAATCCATGCCCAAATTGTGTTGCAAAAATAGCCGGCGCGCCGTCAACCGGAAGAACGAGCGGAGTCTGCTGTAAGCAGTACACCTGCTTGGGATTGACCGGGTGCAGCAGTGGCAATCGGGTGGGCTCAACAGGCGGCAACGCCACGACCAGAACTGATTTTGGGTTGTGAAATGACGGAGGTGCGTTGAGCCACAGTTTCATCTCCGTGCTGTCGGCGTCTGAAAGGGCCGGGATATATTGGTATTGTGCCGTGTGGAAGGATGCCAGGATTTTTCCAATGTCCAGAGCTACCGAGATGTAAGGGTCATATAGTCCAGCGGTCGAGCCGACCGTGGAGCCTGCCTGGAGCGCCAGATCGCTCGTCGGACCGCTCAACAATCCCTGGGCCGGATTTGAGCTGCCATTCTCCAGAATCAACGCACTTTGGCTCTGCTGTAGGCACGCGGCTTGCTGATCCGCCGGGCGCTCGAAACAGTCCTGATTCAACTTGAGCGCAAGCGAGCGGGCCAATGTCTGCGACTGCGGCTTAATCTGTTCCGGGTCTTCAATACCCCGCAACGCCTTCAGGTACGTATTAATCCGTTCCCGATCCAGGCTGGCTAAACTGAGATCCTGCGAAGCACGTACGAACGCGCCGGGCCGTCCCCGAACCGCGCTCTTCAGCGCGGAAAAGTCGCCTCCTGTTTGCGGGGCAAACAACACCACTGCCTGCTCTGCGCCGGGCGGCACGACAAGGTACACGCCTTCCGCAACGACTTTCTTATCCCAAGCCTCTACCTTGTGGAACCAATCGTCCGGGGGCGGATTGGTCGAACCGCGCAGAAACGCGATCACCATCAGGTAGTGCACCGACTCGTGCTCTCCTAGAACTGGATGGAGCCACAGTCGGTCTCCGTCCTGTAAGTTTGGAGTCTCGGCAATGGGCAGTGTCTTGCCTGCCCGCTGTACTTTCACCTCCAAAACCGGCCCTTGGAGATCAAACTGAGCAGTCTGTGCGGGTAAGGGCATACTGGCAACCAGCCCCACGCACATCAAAATAGAAAACGCGATACGCAAACAGGTAAATTGTACCTTCCCGCCCGGCATACCACCCCTCTTGCAGCTATTGTCTGCGGCAAAACGTCGCTGAGCAAGTGAATAGACGTACAGCAGCATAGTTAAGCACCGATTTGGGAAACCCATTCCAAAACGGGAATCAGCCCCTGATAGACGTTCGCAAATTCTGCTTCGCAGACTGGTTTGCGAGAAAAATCACAACAGCAAGGAGTGGAAACAACACCGACCAGATCACGATGTCACGCCGCCCGTGATTTTCAGCAACCGGCAGCGTTCCGGAAAGCCGTACTACATCGCCCCGAGCCGTCTCGAAGATAACACCTAACGCATAATCACCAGGCTGGGACACCTGTGCGGACCCCTTCATCGCACCATCGCGCTCTTGCAGGTTCACTTCGACCGGTTCACTGTGGTCCGCTCGCATGGAGACGCCCGCCTGCCGCACTGCTATCGCCGAACCGCCCTCACCCTGAGTCACCAGGAGTGCAAGCTCTATCTTGCCGGTCACTAGAGGGTCCGGGGAGGTAAACAAAGTCACCGCATATGCACCTTGAGTGCCATGCAGCGCGATGTGCGGCCCATCCGCAAGCGCCGGAACGGCGAAAAGCAGGATTCCAAGAACGGATCGCTTCACATCCCAGCCATGCCGCGCATCTGCATGGGCTGCAACAAGATCCAAACTCCCATTGCGTACAGCGCCATCGTCACGGTCGCCCAGGGCAGCAGTGCCGCCAAGCGCTGCCGAAAGCGAGGGCGGGCTGTCAGCCGCCAACCGATATACAAACTCCCCAGCAGACCCAGGTCGAGAAGGCATAACTGCACCGGCAAAATAGAACCGACCGCAAGCCATGGCGTTTCCCCAGCCCAGTTGGGTACTCCCAGGCGGAGCTGCAGTCCCAATCGCGTAAGGTCCCGTCCAAACTCGAGTAATCCTGGGGTGATCGAACCGCCGGCTGTCAGCAAGTGAAACAGGAGGTGCGCGGCCCACATGCCCAAGCCCACAGGCAGCAAAGCCAGTAGCCACTTCGGTAATTCCCGTCTTCCACCGGCATCCGCCGGTGAGATGAACCAGATGATTCCGCACAGCAGCGCCGGGAGTACAACCACAGCCGCCAGCTGGGCCCCCCCTTCGGTAAAGCCGCCGAGCCGCCTCCCGAAGCGGTCCACAAAACCTGCAAACGACTCCGTCATAACCGCCGCGCTCGTAAACGCGGCTGCCGCTACTACGCTGGCCAGTACCCCTAGGTCCAGGCGGTCCCGGTACCGTCCCACCGCGGACCGCTGCGGGTCTACAAGTGAAATTTGCACCAGTTCCAGCGCGGGAGGCTGTACGAATAATCCAATATTGTCGTGCGGACACGCCTTCACGCAATCCATGCAGAG
>CAXTUV010000084.1:0-5392 GCA_964247445.1 uncultured Acidobacteriaceae bacterium
GGATAATACCAGTCCGGGGGTTCGCTGTACCCGAACTTATCCTGGAGGGCGACGGCTTCGCGCCATCTGTCGATCGCGGCGGGGAGCTTGCCTTCGGCTTCGAGCACGCGGGCCTCCGCGACCAGGCGGGCAAGGGTGTAGATCGGAGCAGCCGGGGTGCCGAAGTCCGTGGGCGCATTCGCGGCGAGCCCTTGGGCTTCCACAAGCGCATGGAGCGTGGCCCGCGCCTGCGGCAGCTGCTCGGTCGCGGCAAATGCACAGGCGCGCGCGTACAGGGCCATGGCGGCCAGGACGGGCGGAGCCGACGCGGGCGGGCGCGGCGACGCCAGGATGCTGCGCCAGTGCCGGAACCGCACCTGCATCCACGGCTCGGAGGCTAGGAACCATGGATTCATCGCCCCCGAAGGCACCCCAGGGGCGACGTAGGCGGCCAGATGAGCGGCCGCTTGTTGCGAGCAGGCGTCGTTGCCCTCCATATTGCACCCGGCGACCAGAAAGTACAGGTTGTGGACGCGGTAGCTGTCGTAGCCCAGGACACCGACGCGCGGATTGCCCTGCGAGCGGTAATAGGCGTCGTCCACCAGGACGGCCTGCCGGTTCGCCTCGGCGGAGCCATGGTAGTCGCCGATATGCTGATCGATGTGGGACGGCATGTGCACCAGGTGACCCGCGGCCGGCGCGAGGCCGGGCAGCCGTTGGGCGGACGCGAGGGCGAGCCCCGGATTGCCGGAGGCCTCGACCGCGTGGATCAGCAGATGGTTCGCGCCGATGTGATTGGGGTCGCGGGCAATCACGGACTGCAGGGTCGCAACGATGGTGACTGTGTTGGGCCGCGGAGCGCCCGTGGACGACCAAAGATTCCACGCGTTGAGGTCCATGAGCGATTCGGCGGAAAGCGTGGCGGCGTCGAGGTCGCCGGGGTACTTTGCCGCGAGCGCGGCCATGGCACCTACGTACTGCTCACCTTGTAGGGGGTGGTCCTGTGAACCTACACTCGCGGAACCGTAACGTTGGGCGAGCGCCTCGATGTAGTCACGCTCCCTGGCGGTACCGTGCGCGGCGAGCGCTTGTGCTTTGGTAATCGCGGCGAACGCCTGCCCTCGGCGCTCGGGGCCTGGAGCGGGATCATTATAGTTGGGTCCAACGGAGAGGGCCACGCCCCAGAGCGGCATGGGGGCCGCGGGGTCGAGAGCCGCAGCCCGGTCAAAGGAGCGCCGGGCCTCGTCGAAGTTGAAGGCGTACACGTAGGCGAGCCCTTGGTTGAAGAAGGCCTGAGCCTCGGGATTCGTGGTCCGGATTGGGAAGTCGGCGCGCCCGATGCCTTGCACCAGAGTGACCGGGGGCCGGGCAAAGGCCGGCTCCGGGGCGCGAGGAGTCTGGCGACCGCAGGCTGTCGTCAGGAGGAGAACAAGAAGGCTTGTGCGGCGCGTTTGCAATGGCGACCCTTATTCGTGGGACGCATGAGCGGGCTGAAAGGCTTCGCTGCCGGCCCGCCCGTCCGGCGAGTTCAGCTTTCGCGCAGCAGCCGTGGCTCTTCGGGGGTGCGGAGGCGGACCAACCGGTCGACGGCGTAGGGGGCGCGGTGGCCGGAGTGGTGGTAGTGGCGCACCTGAAGTTCGCCCAGGAGGCCGAGGGCGAGCATTTGGATGCCGGCCAGCAGGAGGATACCGGCGATGACGAACAAGGGGCCATGCTGGTCCATGACGTGCTGATGCGTGAACAGCTTAAGCAACAGCAGAAAGAACGCCAGGGCTGAGCCGCCCAGCATGGACAAAGCGCCGACCGGACCGAAAAAGTGCAGCGGCCGCGTCATGTACTTGAGCAGGAATCGGATCGTGAGCAGGTCAAAGAAGACCCGGAATGTGCGGCCGATGCCGTAGTGGCTCTTGCCGCGTTCGCGATGGACGTTGCGGATGGGGATTTCGCAGATGCTCGCGCCGTACCAGGAAGCGAGCGCCGGGATAAAGCGGTGCATCTCGCCGTAGAGCGGGACAGACTGGATGACCTCGCGGCGGTACGCCTTGAAGGTGGTGCCGAAATCATGGATGTCGACGCCCGACAGCCGCGCCATGAGCCAGTTGGCGGCGCGGGACGGGATGCGGCGCAGGACGAAGTTGTCGATGCGCTCCTTGCGCCACCCGGACACAACGTCGTAGCCCTCGTCGAGCTTTTCAAGGAAGTTCGGGATCTCGTTGGGGTCGTGCTGAAGGTCGCCGTCCATGGCGAGGATGAAATCGCCCTGCGCGTGGTCGAAGCCGGCGGCGAGGGCTGAGGTTTGCCCGAAGTTGCGGCGCAGCTTGATGACCAGTACGCGCGAGTCCACCGCCGCGATCTCCTCCAGCAGCTTATAGCTGCGGTCGGAAGAGCCGTCATCGACCAGGATCAGCTCGAAAGAGTCCGAAGCCGACTCCATGACGGCCTTGAGCCGATCGTAGAGCGCGGTGACGTTGTCTTCTTCATTGTGGAAGGGGACGACGACGGAGTATTTGGGCATGGCGCTAGTGTATAAGGTCGAACAGAAGAACCTTCAGTCGTTGGATTGGAGGTTGAGCTTCGGGAAGTTGTCGGCTTCGGAGTAGTTGCCGACCATCTGCACGAAAGACCGGCCGGACTGCTGGGCCTGGTCGAGCGCTTCCTCAACCAAGTCGGGCGCGCCGCCCTCGGAGCGGAGCCAGTCAGAAGCATCATGCCGGCTGGCGGCTTCGTGGATGGTGACTTCGCGATGGTAGTTGGAGCCTTCCTGCTCGGAGATGAGGAAGCTTTCGCCTTGTTTTTTGATCTCAAAGTTGCGCAGGGCCATGGGGTTCTCCTGGCAGGGTGTGATGCGCCCAGCGGCAGCGAGCTACGGGGTCGGGTTCAGCGGCTCGAAAGCACCTCGGCGGCAACACGCGCGGCTTGCTCGCAGCCGGCGCGGTCCACGTCGTGGTGGGTGACAAAGCGAACCGCGTGAGGCTCAACCGCGCCCGCGAGCACACCGCGCCGCTTGAGCGCCGCGACTGCCTCGGGGGCGCTCCGCTGGTTGCGGAGGCGGAAGATGACGATGTTGGTGTGGACGCGCGCGGGGTCGAGGTCGACCTCGGGGAGAGCCGCGAGGCGCTCAGCGAGAAAGCGGGCGTTCGCGTGATCCTCGGGCAAACGCGCGGGCATCTCATTAAGCGCGATCAGGCCTGCGGCAGCCAGGATGCCGGCTTGGCGCATGCCGCCGCCGAGCGCTTTGCGGACTGATCGAGCGCGCTCGATAAACTCCGCCGAGCCGACCAGCATGGAACCCACAGGCGCGCACAGGCCCTTGGACAAGCAGAACATGACCGAGTCGAAGCCGCGGGTGAGCTCGCGGACCGGGATGCCGAGATGCGCGGCGGCGTGGAAGACCCGCGCGCCGTCGAGGTGGACGGGGAGCTTGCGCTCACGCGCCCCGGCCCAGATTTCCTCGAAGACCGCAAGCGGGGAGACCACGCCGCCCGCCATGTTGTGGGTATTCTCAAGCGAGATCAAGCCCGGGACAGGCCGGTAGTACATGCGCGGGCCGAACAGGGTTTCGATATGCTCCCAACGGAAGACGCCGTCCTCGGCGCGGGCGGTGCGGAGCTGGCAGCCGGCGAAGTCGGCGACCATGGCCATTTCCCAGTCGACCAAGTGCGCGCGGGCCTCGCACAGCACCTCCTGGCCCCGCCGCGTATGCAAACGGATCGCGATCTGGTTGCCCATAGTGCCGGTCGGAACGAACAACCCGGCTTCGCGGCCGAAAACTTCGGCGGCGCGGGCTTCGAGCGCGTTGACCGTGGGGTCCTCGCCGTAGACGTCATCGCCCACCTCGGCTTCGGCCATGGCGGCACGCATCTTGGCCGTGGGTTTGGTCACGGTGTCGGAGCGGAGGTCGACGGTGGTGACGGGGGTTGGAGACTCGGAAGCGAAGATGGGCTCGATAAGGGTTCCGGTGGCCATGGCTGCTTTTATTATGCCCGTCAGGCGTGCGCCGGTGATTCATCCTGGGACGGCACAGGCTCAACGGCGAGCAGGGCCGCAAACACTTCATTCGACAGGAGGCGGCCGCGCGGGGTGAGTTTAGCGGTATTCGCTTCAAGTGTGAGCAGGCCGGCTTCTTGGAGGTCGTCGAGAGCGGGCCGGTACGCCGCGACCGGAGCGGGGCCGAACTCACGGGCGAGCGCGGCGAGCGAAACCCCGGCGTTGCGGCGCAAGCCCAGGAACCAGGCTTCCTCCAGCTCCCCCTCCTGCGTGAGGCGGTCGGGTTCGGTGAAAGCCGGTTGCTTCAGGTAGGGTGCGAGTGCGTCGCCGACGGCGAAGCGGGCTGCCCTGCCCTGCTCGTCTCGGAGCATGGAGTGGGCATCGACGCCTAGGCCCAGGTAGGGTCGGCGCAGCCAGTAGCGCTCGTTATGGCGGGAGTGCCCGCCTGGACGGGCGAAGTTTGAAATCTCGTACTGCGCGAGCCCATGCGTGCCAAGGGTGTCGCAGGCCAGCGCGTACCAGTCAGCGACCGCGTCCTCATGCGGCAGCAGCTGCGCGCCGTAGCGGATGCCGCCGCTGAGGGCTTCCGCGCCGAGGCGGGAGTCCTCGTCAAGCTCGAACATATAGATGGAGGCGTGGTCAATCGGCGCGCTTGCGAGCGCCTCGACCGACCGGGCCCAGCTTGCGCCGGTTTGCCCAGGGAGGCCGGCGATGAGATCGGCGGAGACGTGGGGGATACCGGCGCTGTGGATGCGGGCAAGCTCGGCCAGGGCTTCATCGCCTGTGTGGGTGCGGGCGGCGGCGCGGGCTTCGCCGTCGATGAAGGATTGCACGCCGAAGGAGACGCGGTTGACCCCGCAGGCTTGCGCGGCTTCGAGCGTTTCCGGGGCGAGCTGGAGCGGCGCGGCTTCGAGTGTGATCTCGGCTTCGGGGACGAGGGTGAACTCGTCGCGGATGGCTGTGAATAGTTGGCGGAGTAGCTCGGGCGGGAGAAGCGACGGGGTACCGCCGCCTAGGTAGATGGTATCGATTGTGTTCCCGAGGGTAAGGCGCTGCTCCCCGGCCCATGCGCGCGCTTGCTGCAACTGCCTGACGAGCGACGCAATATAGCCGGGCATCGCCGAAGCTGGATATACACCCGAGGCGAAATTGCAGAAGGTGCATTTCGCGCGGCAGAACGGGACGGAGACATATAGACCGAGCGGCACTCTTATTTGACACGCTCTTTCAGGTTGGCGATTTCACCGTCGTGCTTGCGCTGCTCGCCGTAGAAGCGGGTATAGTCTTCGCCGAGTTTGCCGATCAGCCTGCGCAGTTCCTTATTGTCCTCGCGCATTTCTTTGAGGTCGGCGCGCATATCGTCCAGGCGCTTGTTGTTAGAGACGAGGCCTAATGCGACTACGACCAGCGCAGATAAGGATGAGAC
>CAXTUV010000084.1:5402-9529 GCA_964247445.1 uncultured Acidobacteriaceae bacterium
AAAGCAGGGCATAAAACTGCGCATTAGTCACTCTGGATCTCCTCTCCCGGTAGTCATGTGAGCAGGACTGTGCCAACGGTAAGCTGCCGAGTTGAACTGGACACCTTGACTGTACACCCGCCCGCCTTCGCCGCCCCGGTAGAATGGACTCACCCCATGGCGGACGCGGCACAGCAGGAAGACGATGTAGTCGGCAAGGCATACGACGGGCGGCTGATGCGGCGGCTGCTGACCTACCTGCGCCCGTACAAGTTGATCGCCGCCGGGTCATTGGTCGCGATCCTGCTCAAGGCGGCCGTGGATGTGCTGGGGCCGTATTTGTTCAAGGTTGCGCTTGACCTTTACCTGACGCCGCAAGCGCCGGGTGCCAAACACTCGTTTCTGGCGCGGTACCTGAGTCCGCAGGCGGCAAAGGGCATTACGGAGCTGGCCGGGGTGTATTTCGGCTCGCTGCTACTGGGATACCTGCTGGAGTTCGCGCAGACCTATGTGCTGCAGTGGATGGGCCAAAAGGTGATGTTCGACATGCGCCGCGAAATCTTCACGCACATGCAGCGCATGCACATCGGCTTTTTTGACCGCAACCCGGTCGGCAGGCTGGTGACGCGGCTTACCAGCGACGTGGACGCACTGAACGAAATGTTCACCTCGGGCATCTTCGCGATCTTCGAGGACGTGTTCGTGCTCGTCGGTATCGTCGCGGTCATGCTCTCAATGAGCTGGTGGCTCGCGCTCCTAACCTTCGCGGTGCTGCCCCTGATCTTGTTAATCACGCGGATGTTCCGCAAGTACGTGCGGGAGTCGTACCGGCGCATTCGGGCCGCAGTGGCCCGTATCAACGCCTATACGCAGGAGCATGTGAGCGGGATGCACCTGGTGCAGCTCTTTAACCGGCAGGCGCGCGCGTTCAATGACTTTTCGGCGATCAACGACCAGCATAAGCAGGCATTCAAGGATTCGATCCTGGCCTACGCGCTGTATTACCCGGGGGTAGAACTGCTGAGCACCATCGCGATTGCGCTGGTGATCTGGGCAGGCGGCGAAGGGGTGCTGCGCGGGGCGGTGTCGATCGGCGTCCTGGCCGCGTTCATCCAGTACTCGCAGCGCTTTTTCCGGCCGATTCAGGACCTGAGCGAGAAGTACAACATTCTCCAAGCAGCCATGGCGGCGAGCGAGCGCGTGTTCAAGCTGCTCGACACCGAGCCGGAAGTGGGGTCCCCGGCGCTGCCGGAGCGGGCGGAGAAAACGGGCTCCGTCGAGTTCCGGGATGTGTGGTTCTCCTATCAAGCGCTGACGCCGGAACAGCTGGTGCTGGACCCGCGCAGCTTGAAGGATGTGGAGTGGGTGCTGCGTGGGGTTTCGTTCTCCATCCGGCGCGGCGAGACAGCGGCGATCGTCGGGCATACCGGTGCCGGTAAAACCACGATCATCAGCCTGATGATGCGATTCTACGATGTGCAGCATGGGGCGGTTCTGGTGGACGGGTTGGATGTGCGGGCGCAGGAGCTGCGTGAACTCCGGTCGCGGTTCGGCGTGGTGCTGCAAGACCCGTTCTTGTTCTCGGGCACCATCGAGGCGAATATTCGGATGGGGTCGCCCATCTCGAACGAGCGGGTGCGTTTGGCCGCTGAGGAGGTCAACCTACTGGACTGGATCGAGGCGCAGCCGGCAGGGTTCCAAGAGCTGCTGCGGGAGCGCGGAGCGGGTTTATCGACAGGGCAAAAGCAGTTGATCAACTTTGCGCGGGCACTCGCGCACGACCCGGCGATTCTGATCCTGGACGAGGCGACTTCCTCGGTCGATACGGACACCGAGCTGCGGGTGCGCTCGGCGCTGGAGCGGATGGTCGCCGGGCGGACCTCGGTGCTGATCGCGCACCGGCTTTCAACCGTGCAGCGGGCCGATGTGATCCTGGTGATGCACAAAGGGCAGCTGCGTGAGCGCGGGGCGCACCAGGAGCTGCTGGCCCAGCACGGGCTCTATTACAAGCTGTATCAGCTACAGTACCGGGACCAGGAAGTCGGGGTACCGGGGGAACGGTTCGCACCGGCCCTGGCTATTGGGACCGACTAAGCTTGCCACGCGTTTTCTTGTCCGCGGGCGAAGCGAGTGGAGAGCGGTATGGGGTGGCGCTGATCGAGGCGCTCCATCGACAGCGGCCTGAGTTGGAGTTTGTAGGCCTGGGCGGGACGCGCATGGAGGCCGCGGGTTTGCGGCGCATCGTGCGCGTGGAAGACGTGGCCGTCATGGGTATCACCGAGATCGTGCGCCATGTGCCCCGGATTTGGCGGGAGTACCGGCGGCTGCGGCGAGCCCTGTTGACGGAAAAGCCGGATGTGCTGGTGCTGATCGACTTTCCGGACGTGAATCTTGGGCTGGCGCGGCGCGCGAAGCAGCTCGGGATTCCGGTCGTGTTCTTCGTGAGCCCGCAAGTGTGGGCCTGGAAAGGCTGGCGCGTCCGGCGCATCCGGCGGGATGTGGACCAAATGCTGGTGATCTTCCCGTTTGAGGAAGCCTGGTATCGGGAGCGTGGGGTGCTCGCGGAGTTTGTGGGGCATCCGCTGGCGGAGCTGCTTCGGCCCTCCGTAACCCGGGAGGCTTTCGCTGCGGCGCATGGGCTCGATGCCGCAAAGCCTTGGGTGGCGCTGCTGCCCGGTTCGCGGCCGAGGGAGATCACGCTGAACCTGCCGGAGATGCTGGGGGCCGCCGCACTGCTTGGAACGGGGTACGAGTTCGTGGTCCCGCTTGCGCCGACCCTGACCCCGGAGCAGGAGCGGCGTGCGCGCGCAGGTGTCGGTCCGGAGATCAAGTACACCCGCGACGCGCGGGCGGCCCTGCTCCACGCCCGGGCAAGCGTGGTGGCGAGCGGAACGGCCACTGTGGAAGCGGCGCTCATGGGGAACCCGTTCGTGGTGGTGTACCGGCTTTCGCGCGCCTCGTACGCCGTTGCGAGGCGCGTTGTGCGGGTACCGCATATCGCCATGGCGAACCTGATCGCCGGGCGCAGGGTGGTTCCGGAGCTAATCCAGGACGCGTTCACGGCGGAGGCGGTCGTGGCGGCGCTGCGGCCCTTGCTTGAAGAAACCGCCGAGCGCCGGGCGATGATGGATTCGCTGCATCAAACCCGGATGGCTTTGGAACGGGGATCGAGTGCCATAGAAACTGTGGCAACGCACGTCCTTTCCCTGCTTTCCGGGTCTAAATGGATGACCGCAGGACCTTTGAGCCCGACACGATGAACGTTGCCCGCACGCTTCCCTTTTTGCTCCTTTGCTCATCCACGATGATTGCCGCCGAGGCGAAGCCGCCGATTGAGGTGACCGCGTATGTCGTTGACGCACAGGTCAATCCAACGGCCCACACCCTGAACGCGCAAGCCAAGGTGAGCTTTACCGCGAACCAAGCGGCGGATGCAGCGGTGTTCGAGCTGCACGGCGCGCTGCGTGTGACCGAGGTGCGGGACGCAAACGGGGCCAGCCTGAATGGCGAACGCGGGGCGAATGCAACCGTGCGCGTGACCCCTCCGCAGCCGCTGGTGGCCGGGCAGAGCTACACCTATACGTTCCTTTACAACGGGCAGTTGACCGGCGCGGAAGGCGGTCCGGTCGAGGGCTTGAAGCTCCTCTCGGTTGACGACCCAATCTCGTACCTGCTGTACGCGGGGCGGTGGTTTCCTCTGGTGGGCTACACGACCGACCGGTTCACGGCGGAGATGCACGTCTTTGTGCCGGCGGGGTATACGGTCGTCGGCTCGGGGGCGACCAACCAGCCTGGGCCGCAGGCGACGGTGGTGACCACGGAGCAGGCGCACCGCGATGCGGCGGCACCGGCCGGGGCACCCGATGCAGGGCCGCAGTTGTCGCGGCGAGGCGAAGCGTCCGGCGAGGCACCGACCACCGCGAGTGAGCAGCGGCGCAAGAACGGGACCGAACAGCCGGATGAGGAAGCGGATGTACCTACGCGGCCTTCAGTCAAGGGCAAGCCGGCGGCTCCGACTGCCGCGAAAACCGCCGGCACGGGCACGACGGCGGCCGCGCGGGCTCGCGCACGGCGGGCTGCTGCGGCTGCGACTCCAAAGCCGGCAACCGCGCAGAGGACGGGCTTCGCGCTCCCGGGCGGGCAGGAAT
>CAXTUV010000085.1:0-9493 GCA_964247445.1 uncultured Acidobacteriaceae bacterium
CATCAGGCGTTGCTCATGGAATGTAGCACAGGTCAGCGGTGTCAGAAGTGATGGAGGCTTACAGCTAGCCACACAGTTATTAGCAGGAGCACCAACGGCCAGCATGAAGGTACAGAACCTTGTAGGCTTCAGCGATCGTGAAGGTGGGACCTTTCTACCGGAATGGTCGGGATTGTTTCTTGCACAAGGTACACAAGGAGAGAAACTCTTCTTCTACTATCCGAGGCTTCAGTCAGTGGGCACTACGAATGAGATTGCTCAGCAGCTCGGGGGACACTTCCGTACTTTATGGCTTGACGAGACCTTCCGAGCATTGCCGGTCGCGGACACGATTGATGGTTCTGCAACTGTTTGCTATCGCGGTTTTCTACCTGCAGCTGCTTGTAGGATTTAGGAGCGGCAATCCTATGCGAATACTCATTAACAACTTAGACGGGCTCGGCTCTGTAGACTACACACATTGTGTACAGTTCGGTGCGAAGACTCTAATTCGTCGCGTACTGAACGCACCCTCGACCTGCCAGATTCCATTGATATTGGATAAGACGCTTCCTTGCCCTAAACCACTCGCACGACTAGTTGTCCAAAGCTCCACTAATACTTACCTGTTTACCGGTTTGATCACAGAGAATTTCAACACTGCCTATTTGGGCGTAGGACGAGCAGGGCTTGTCCAGCAGATTATGATAAATGCAATCAGCGATGAAGCCCAGCTCGATGTCGATGTGTGGAAGACGCAGACTACCCTACTAAACGGAACAGCGGCCCAGAATTGGCAGACGCTTGGTTTACTTGCCGCACAGAGTGGCTTGCAGCTCATCTTGTCTGACGGGTTGATACCCGCCAGCAGAGTAGTGCTTTCTGGCGGGAGTACATGGTCGGAGATAGCAGGCAGGCTGGCTAATAGTACCCGAAGCACCTATCGTGCCCTCAACAATGTGATCGAAGTAATGCCGATTGGAGTAATTAAGCACTCTATTGCTCCGTATGATTCACAAATCTCGTTTTCAACTGTAGACGAGGAAAGGCTGCGATGGCTGGCTAACGACATCACCATCTTTGGGCATGCTGAACCTGATGCGTATGTTACAGAAGTTTTTCAGGGGGACGGCCTTACCTCAGCTTTTGCGCTAAGCGCTACGCCTTTTCATCCCAGTTCAATACAAGCTCAGCGGCTCATCGATCAATTTCAGGGAAATGTAATCAGCAGCCAGTTATGGACCGTTTCTGACCCGAACGGGCATATCGGTCTCACCGAGCAAGGCTTGACATGTGCCGGCGGCTCAGGTAGAGCAGGCGAAAGCGTAGTTACGAGCGTGCAGGGCTTTGAACTGGGCGGGAATATACTTATTGAGGCTGAGGGAGTGCGGGTTCAAACCGGTAGTCAGGGCATCATAGTAGGCCTGTTTACAGGACATCCGGCTACGGACACCTGCTTCGTCGGATTTAAGGTTAACTCATCAGTAGGCTCAACGACTCTGACTCCCCTCATCACTGGCACTGAAGCGGGCGACAGCGTTACACTCTCAGCAAGCGGCTCCTACACTTTGCGCATACGTCTTAGCATCCTTGATGTGCAGAGAGTCGGCCAGACTTATTGTTACCGAAACGATGCAAACTCGGCCACATCGGGCGGAGCTGTGACCAGCAGCTCCGGCCAAATTGTTATTAGTCTTCAAGATAGTACCAATGGCGCAATCGGGCCCTCGTCTATCCTCTATCAGAGCTCAGTTGCAATGGTACCAACGGCCTGCCATCTTGCGCCGCTTGTAAGTGGATCGCTGGCATGCGGAATACAACGTATCTCCTACAAACAAAGCGCGCCTGTGCAGGTTTCTGTCATGACCGCAGGTTCACACTCCATACCCTTAGCGGTCGGAACACTTTCCGAAGGGGGTGCATGCCATCTTGAGAGCACGGGGCAGCTGGTTTTTTATCCTTCTTCGATACCAAGTGCGGGAGCACTGCTCTTTGTGAGCTACCGAGATGCAAGACGAGCGGTTGCTCGTACAGCATTACAACCTTCCCCCTCTGGAACAACAACTGCGTCAAGTTGGGCTGGTGTTGTATTGGACCCGCCAGCTTCAAGCAGTCTAGACTGCGAAGCCGCTGCTGAGGCACTCCTCGCTTACTATGCCTCCGGTGAAAGTGCAAAAGAGGGTATCTATCAAACGATTTATGTGTTTTGCAAAGATTTCTGGCCGGGCGATTACTTGGAGCTAACAGATCCTTCCGGAACTACAGTTTGCGAAGTTATCATTCGAGGCGTAAAAATCCACATCTTAGACACCGCCTCTGAATTACTCGAGTACGTTTTATCTTTCGCGAACGATCAGGCTAAATTAATAGCTATGGAGCTGAGCCCTCATGTTCCGGAGACGAGCAGCTTTCCTTTGCAGGCGACCAATCTGGACCGGACACCACCTGCTCTTTCTGCTCTTGTCGTTACGAATGCTAGCAGCACCAGCGTTACAGTAGACACGGGAAGAGAAGCCCCTCTCAATGGCGGTTTTGAAGTAAGACGCCGCAATTACACTTTCGGCTCTCAGGTTGATTCAGATCTAGTCTTGCGTACATCAGCTAGGGCCTTCAGCATACCTCGTGTTTCGGCCATCGAGGAATTCTTTATACGCATGTACGATGGAGATAGCCCGCCGCGCTATTCAGGGCAATCTTCTGCCATATTTGTAAATGTTCTTTCTTAGGAGACATGATGCGTGTCGCTGCGTTTACTTTGGGAATGCCTCAGGCTACAAGCGGCTTTATCGT
This sequence comes from uncultured Acidobacteriaceae bacterium, assembly GCA_964247445.1. Classification (GTDB taxonomy): domain Bacteria; phylum Acidobacteriota; class Terriglobia; order Terriglobales; family Acidobacteriaceae; genus EB88. The sequence goes on from CAXTUV010000085.1 coordinate 2,770, forward strand.
GCTTTGGCTGTTTTCGGCTGCTGTCAGCGCTCTGAAGCCGCCTGATGAGAGATCAAGGGAAGCATATACTTGGCTTTATAGATTTCTTCATTTTTTGGCAGCAAACCTTGACCGAGCAGGTATTATCATGACCAGCACTCGTGACGGAAGCAACATGCCTGCCAACAGAGACTTCACCGCCGCTAAATGACGTGATCTAGAATGTTCAGAGGAGATTCGGGTGGCACATTTTCTATACATCTGAACTTGGCCGAACTCACTCGATTATAATTAGGAATGGTGATTCGTCCTCTTGTCAGCATTCTCATGGGCAGCCGCAATGACTACGAGGTTATGCAGCACTCAGGTATTCTGCTCGATCAACTTCAGGTACCGTTCGAAGAAAAGATTGTCTCAGCCCATCGCACACCGGACTTGCTGTTTGAGCATGCAGCCAAAGCCGCCGGTCGTGGTATTCAAGTGATTGTCGCAGGCGCTGGGGGTGCTGCACACCTGCCTGGCATGCTTGCCGCGAAAACCCTACTCCCAGTTTTCGGAGTGCCGATTGCTGCTACCAGTTTGAATGGTCTAGATTCTTTGCTCTCGATCGTTCAAATGCCCCGCGGAATTCCGGTAGGTACGCTAGCAATTGGCAAGAGCGGGGCTGCAAATGCCGCGCTTTTGTCAGCCCAGGTCCTGGCTCTTCATGATTCGGAACTGCGAGCCCGGCTCGACGCTTGGCGGTTTCAACAGAACACCGCGGTTATGTCTGAGGTCTTGAAAATATGAAATCTGTAATCCACCCCGGAGCTACAATAGGTATTATAGGTGGCGGTCAGCTTGGTAGGATGTTATCCATAGCGGCAAAGACTATGGGTTATCGAGTTTACTTATTAGACCCTGATCAAGATTGTCCAGCCCATAGCGTTGTCGATGGCTGCTTCTTGGGAAAGCTTGATGATGTGAGTGCTGCTGCCGAGATGGCAAAACACTGCGACGTAGTAACCATAGAGATTGAGCACATGTCCTTCGATGTGCTTCAAGCCAGCCAGCAATTCTCGTTGGTACGCCCCCAAGCTGATCTAGTGCAACTTATACAAAGCAAGACTCTACAGAAGAGGTGGCTTGCGCAAGGAGGATTTCCACTGGGACCTTTCACGGTGGTTGAATCAAACGCGGATCTTAATCATGCGTTAGGTAAGCTGGGTAGCAACATTTTTTTAAAAGCCGCTTCTGGAGGCTACGATGGCCGCAATCAGGTACATCTGAGAAATTTCGATGTTGCCGCTCTTGGCTCAGCGTGGGACCAGTTGGGGAGGCAGCCTTGCATAGCGGAAAGTTCTCCGCAGGGGGAAACTAAAGTGTTTCCTCCTGCGAGCAATTACCATCAGAGTCAGATTTTGTTTTGGAGTGTTCTGCCGGCGAGGATCAGTTCATCGCTTGAAAAATCAGCACAAGATTTAGCTTTGAGCATCGTAGAGGCGTTGTCGTTTGAGGGCTGTTTGGCTGTTGAAATGTTCATCACCTGCGATGGCAGGCTTCTTGTGAATGAATTAGCACCTCGTCCACACAATAGTTACCATGCGAGTGAACGCGCATGTGAAACAAGTCAGTTCGAACAGACAATACGAGCAATCTGCAACTTGCCTCTGGGTGATGTGACACTGTCTAGACCGTCTGCGATTGTTAACCTTTTAGGTGAACTCTGGCAGGATAAGAAACCAGATTTCAGCAGCGTATTAAAATGGCCTGGAGTCCGCCTTCATCTTTACGAGAAATCCATCGCACGCGCGGGAAGAAAAATGGGGCATATTTCGAGCGTAGGAAATACAAGTGATGAGGCACTAGAACGCGCTTTGCTTGCCTATCGTGAGTTACTTACGAATATTGCCTCCTAATTAAGGCCTAGCCGATGTCTACTTGCCATTGCTCTAAGGTGCGCTTCACCTCAGCCATGAATTTACCGGCATCAGCACCATCTATGGTTCTATGGTCAAATCCAAGGGTAAGGTGAATTATGCTTCGGATAGCTATGGAATCGGCACCGGTTTCATCCGTGATGACGACAGGTTCCTTTGTGAGTCCGCCGATGCCAAGAATTGCACTCTCAGGCATGTTAATGATAGGAGTCCCGAATTCCTCACCATAAATCCCTGCGTTTGTCAGCGTAAAAGTACTGGTGCCTACCTCATCGGGCTTAAGCTTTTTCGTGCGCGCCCGCTCCGCCACATCAGCAATTGCCCTAGCCACACCTAAAAAGCTGCGCTCTTCCACTTGCTTGATAACAGGAACAATCAATCCCCAATCCAATGCTACGGCAATGCCTAGATTGATATTGGAGTGGTAGCGTATTGCATCACCTTCGATTGAAGCATTCAAGATCGGCATTTTTCGAAGAGCGGCCGCGACAGCGGTCGCAATAAATGGCATGTAGGTTAGCTTTACTCCATTGCGCTGTTCGTATTTTTGCTTCTCCTTCTCGCGGAGCCGCACAATTTTAGTGAGGTCTACCTTGAAAACTGTATGCACGTGAGCGTTGGTGCGCTTTGACTCAACCATCCGCTGTGCAATGATAGACCGCATCTTTGTCATCGGCACGAGTTGTCCGACGACCGATGCGGCTGTGGGCGCAGTCTTTGCTGGTTGAGCCGGAAGCGCAGGCGTTACAGGAGCCATCGAAGCCGCTTGGGGCTTCTGAATCTCAGATTCATTTAAATGGGTAAGTATGTCGTCCTTCGTGACCCGCCCAGCTGAACCGGTTCCGGTGATGCGCTTCAAGTCTAGGTTGTGCTCACGAGCCATTTTCCGTACGAGAGGGGAGGAGCGAAGGCTAGTCTCGTCTGCTGATTCGACCACGCGGGCGGCGAGAGTACTCGATGCGCTCGGCACTGGCGAGCCTTTTTCTGCCGTGTCTGGCTTCTGAGGAGTAGGCAGCGCGGCAGGAGCCGATACATCACTTGCAATTATCGCAACGGCAGTATTGACTTGGACAACCGCACCCGCCTCAGCTTTAATCTCGCGAAGAACGCCGGCTGCCGGTGCAGGAATCTCAGCGTCGACTTTATCGGTTGAGATTTCGAAAAGCGGTTCGTCGCGTTCTACTCGATCACCGACACTCTTCAGCCATTTCGTAATCGTGCCCTCAAAGATGGATTCACCCATCTGCGGCATCATGACCGCGACCATCGCGGCCTCAGAAGGCTTTTCTGGTTCCTGCGCGGCTGGAGAAGACCTTTCGGCGGAATGATTACCGTTCCGGTCGCCGATCACAGCGACGACTGTGTTCACCTGAACAGTCGCCCCTGCCTCGGCCTTGATCTCTTGAAGTGTCCCACTGACGGGCGACGGAATCTCCGCATCCACCTTGTCAGTCGAGATTTCAAATAAAGGTTCATCGCGCTCGACAGCCTGCCCAGGCCGCTTCAGCCATTTCGTGACTGTTCCCTCAAAGATGGATTCACCCATCTGCGGCATCACTACGTCGGTCGCCATTACTTCTCCTTCAGTTGACATACCAGTGTACGGCATCCGAGCAATCGTTCGCGTCTACTCGGCGTTGCACCGTTGTTACACTCGCATCCATGCGCGCCTTCCTGCTCGCCGTTCTTTCCGCGCTGCCCCTGCCTGTTCAGTCGCAAGCCGTCCCGCTTGCGACAACACTCGATACGATTCTTAAAGGCCCCGCTCCGGCCCACGCACACTGGGGCATCTCGGTGATCGATGCGGTCACGGGAGCCGTTTTGCTGGCGCGCGACGATGATAAGCTCTTTCAACCCGCCTCCAATGCGAAGCTTTTTACCACCGCCGCCGCGCTTGCGCTGCTCGGCCCCGGCTACATTATGGAGACTCGTGTAGTCGCTGAAGGCCTCCTAGCCCCCGACGGCGTATTACATGGCGACCTGCGCCTACTCGGCGGCGGCGACCCGACGATTTCCGGTCGTGTCTACCCGTATGTAGGTCACACCGAGCGCTCCGACTCTCCTCTTGTGGGGCTTGATGCTTTGGCCGCTCAAGTTTCTGCAAGCGGCGTCCGCTCCATCACTGGGTCTGTTATCGCCGATGACGCTTTGTTTCCTGATGAACGCTACGGCCCGGCTTGGGGATGGGACGACCTACATTGGGAGTATGGCGCTCCTGTTTCTGCGCTTCCCCTGAACGATAATGTCCGCTATCTCACGCTAAGCCCTGGAGCCGTGCCTGGAACTTCTCTTTCCGCCACATGGCTTCCTGACCTCCCAGGACAGCCGAAGAACTTTGTGCTGGCGGCAACCACCTCAGCCCACAATGCAGTGCCCGCCCTCGGCGTCGCCGGCCAAGCGGGTATAGTGCGTGTCTATGGCAGCCTTCCGGCAAATGCGCAGCCCGCCCATTTTGCCTTAGCGCTCGACGACCCCTCGCAATTCGCCGCTGAAGCGTTTCAAGCCGCGCTTGGAAAAGCCGGTGTAATCGTCATGGGCGGCTCTACCACCCATCACCGCCTCTCCACGGACGTGCAGTCTTTCGCCTCTGAAACCCACCTGCCTGTCGTATTGCATGCACTGCCGCCCGGCACCAGCTCGCTCCCTGCGCCCGCCGGTGCGCGCGTTGTCGCACAGCGACGGTCCCCTCCGCTCGCCGACATCATCGTAGTCACGAATAAAGTCTCGCAAAACCTACATGCGGAGATGCTCTTGAGGCTTTTAGGCCGGGCTGAAGGAGACGACGGCTCCTCCCCACAAGGAGCTCGTATCGTGCTGGCTTGGGCAACGACACAAGCACACCTGTTGCCCGACGACTTTGTCCTTTATGACGGCTCCGGTCTTTCCGCCAAAGATCTCGTAGCCCCCCGAGCATTCACGTCACTGCTGCGCTACTCGATGTCACAACCCTGGGGTTCACTCTTCCGCAACTCTCTCCCGGTAGCCGGTATCGACGGCTCATTAGCTGGCCGCCTTTCTAATCTGCGCGGCCGCGTGCAAGCAAAAACCGGAACTTTGAGCGAAACAGATGCGTTATCCGGCTTTCTCGCCGCCGACTCCGGCCGACTCATTATCTTCTCGGTTCTATGCAACGATTCGACAGCAGCCAGCGCACGTCCCACCATCGACGCTCTTGTCACGGCCATTGCCCACAGCCTTTGATTGATTTGGTTGCGCGCTGATGGTACTAGCCGCGTGCTGGAAAGATACGAGTAAGAATGATTTACTTCCTCTTGACCGTACTCGGTGCCGCTGTCCCAGTAGCCGTTTTTCTCGCATGGCTACGGGAGCATGGCCTCAACATACACCTTTTTGTTGCGGATTTGTTTGAATAAAGTCAGCTCTTTGCCCTTGACCTTCTGCTCTCGGCAGTATGTAGCCTTGTATTTACAGTGCGCGAGCGAAAGCGCGGTCGCCTTTGGTGGGCTCCTATTTTGCTTACATCGTTGGTCGGAGTTTCTGCCGGCCCGCCGACTCTCCTGTATCTCCGCGATGAGCGCTCTACTTCTTGATCCTTGCCGTTGTCGCATCCACATCAAATGCCTCTGCGGCAACCGGTATGTTGTACATCACTTTCTGTATGTACTTCTGCGAGGTCATGTCACCATTGTGGTAGTAGCTTTGGTTGAGCGCGATCGGCAGCCCATCCTGGACATGATAGTCGGCATACTCAACCGCGTCCTCATTCTTATCTTTGTATAAGGGGTCACGCCAGGTAAAAGCCAACCGCACAGGTAGATGCGTGTCTGCGTCCAGCTGTAGGGTGATGTTGTCGTTTTCCTTGTCCAGCAAGGTAATCTCATCAACAAGCGAGCGCTCCTCGAGCTTGCGGCCTCCACAGAAAAGCACGGTGCCCGGCTCGTGCCACCAGATACGCACCGCCTCATCGAGCGAGTGATCCCGCCGTCGAAACGCGCTCAGGTACTCCTCCGGCGGAATCTGCCGCTTGCCTCGAAATGTGACTTCCCATTCTTGGTCCGCCAGCATGATCGTGACAACGTCCCGCTTCTTCCCAAACTCAACCCTTTGTAAGCCGGCATCCGCTCGCGAGCTCGGAACGGTGCGGACCGAGAAATAATCGCCGATCGCACCCGTCGGTTTGCCTTGGTAAAACCCGGAGGTACGCCCCTGCTCGGCCACATTCTTCACAGCCAACCATCGCTCGCCGCCCAGCGCAGCTACCATCTGCTGCATCAGCGTGATTGCTTGCGCGTCGCTCCCGCTCGCATCCTGGGCAGGTGTCGGCGGGCTTTGCGCCCAAGCGCAGCCGAACCATGAAGTTCCGACGAAAATAACAGCCCGATACAAGGCAAATCCCATAACGTCCAGCATAAGCCGCCGACAAGGCTTATCCCACCAGCACCGCTCCCCCGTTGACGTTGACAACCTCACCTGACATGAAGCCGGCCCATTCCGTGCACAGAAATAAGATCGGTCCCGCGATCTCACTCGGCGTGCCGACCCGGCCGAGAGGAATGGTCTGAAAAATACGTTTCCGCCCTTCCGCGCTCTCCAGCGCCGGAGCCGACATATCCGTTGCCACCCAGCCCGGCGCGACGCCGTTCACCAGAATCCCACGCCCGGCCGCCTCGCTCGACCGGCTCTTCGTAAGCGCGCTCACCGCCCCCTTCGAGGCCGCATAGTCCGCATGGAATGCCTCACCCCTTTGCGCTGCCGTTGAGGCCACCAGCACGATATGCCCTCCGCCGTTCCGAACCTTCAGGTGCTCCATCATTCCACCATCCAGCCCGAAAACACTGTCCAGGTTCACCGCCCTCGTGCCCCCC
>CAXTUV010000086.1:0-9480 GCA_964247445.1 uncultured Acidobacteriaceae bacterium
CGCCAGGCGAAGGAACAGGTTTGCTCGCTTCACTATTTTGCCTCCAGAAGTGATTGCATGATTCGGATTTCGGCCCGCTGCGTGTTGTCGGCATCGGTCGCGAAATTAAAAAGATCAGCGTCCTGGCCTGCGCCCGGGCTGTTAAACAGCGTGTGGACCATGTTGAGCGCGCCTCCGTGGTGCTGGATCATCCCTGCCAGAAAAAGGTGATCGAACTGAGCGCCTCGGGCTTGCCGGAGAGCATCCATTTGCGCGGCGGTCAGCATGCCCGGCATCAAGGCCATGCCGCCGCCCATCGGCATCGCGGTCGGCTCGCCGCGCGCCGCCAGCCATCGCTGCATCAAGCGCATTTCATCGGACTGCGAGCTGCTGATGCGTGCTCCCAATGCGCGGATTTGCTTATTTTGGGAGTGCGAGGGGATCAGCGCCGTCATCTCGACTGCTTGGCTGTGGTGCATGATCATGCCCTGCATAAATGCCGTATCGTCCGGCGACTGCACCGGCGGTAGACCCCGCGTGGACGAGGGCAGCACACGCGAAGGAGCGCCGGGAGCGCCCGGCTGCACAATGGCGGGCTCCGAACCGACCGATGCGGTTTGCGTCGGGGTCGCTCGTGGCGGGTCCGCCTTGGTGGGAGCGCATGCCGTGAGCACCGCGAGGAGCGGCAAAGCGATCCATCGAAACAGACCCCGCTTCGGGTCGGCGCTGAAAGCAGGCGGCAGAAAGGGCATACCTTTCTGCCACGCTATCACGATCTGTTGCGCACCTAAGCCAGTTTTCCTGAAGGCACAGAGGGCAAGCTGCTGTGGAGGTGGCTTTTCGGCGGAGTACGCCACATGGGAACCATTTCCGCGCTCCACATCATCAGGAAAACTGCTTCAAACCGGAGCCGGAACAAGCCCGGCATCCACTGAGTTCTACACTTCCGCGAGCTCTTCCTCGGCAGCCGCGCCATGACGACGCAGCAGGTTCGGCACGTTTTGCGAGAACGCCGCCTTCGGCATGACGCTATCGCAGCCCGCTTCCATCGCTTTCACCTTCAAATCGCCTTGAATTTGCTGGAGAAAGCCGATGATGGAGGTGCCGCGCTTGAGCTTGGCTTTGAGCTTGGGGATGGTTGTCAACGGCTTTGCAGCCGCATTGTTCAGGTCGAAGACAATGAGAGAAGCGCGCTCAGCTTCCGGCGTGTCGATGATGGCCGCGAGCGTTTCCTTGTTTGCTTTTGCGAACTGCACCTTGACGCCCATTTTGCGTGCGGTTTCCTGCATCTTTGTCACGACAAACAGGTCTTCGATGAAGCAGATGATGCGGGTAGGCGCGTCCTCCCGCAGAACCGCGACCGGCGCGAACTCCACATCATCGAAGCGGCGCAGATTGCCATTAACCACGCGCTGCGGCTGCTGCGAGGGCCGCTCGGCGACATTGCCGTTCGCCGTGCGATAGGAGTGGTCCATGGGGCCGACAAAGCCGCCGCGCGCGCCGCCGAACTTGCCGCGCCGCCGGCCGCCGTTGCCTGCATTGTCGCCGAAATGCTCGCTCCCGAAGCCGCCGCGCGCGCCTTCGCGGTTGCCGTCAGGCCCTTCCTCCCGGCGCTTCCAGCTGCCGGGAGGACGCTGCCGCTGGCCAGGGGTCGGCCCGGCTCCATGAGCAGGCTGCGCGGCACTCTCAGTCCCGCCTCCGCCCCCCTTGCGTTTGCGCTTTTTCCGTTTGCCGCCGTTCCCGAACTGGGCTGGACCTTGCGCTGCATTTTGCGCTTGAGGGTGCGCTCCGTTCGGTGCGCCGGGTTGCGTGGCTTCAGCACCGGCTTGCCCATGGAAGGAGCTGCTCTGCGCGACAGGCTCACTTGCCGCGCTTTCTGCCGCAAGCGGCTCCGGCACGGCCTCCGGAGCATCGCCGGCTATTCCTTCCCCACCGCTTTGCGAGGCAGCCGCTGAAGGGGCGCCCTTGTGCTTGCGCCGTCTGCGCCGCCGTCGTCCCGCTCCCGCGCCGCTGCCGTTTGCGCTTGCGTCACTGCCGGCGGTATCGCCCGCCTCTTCAGCCGCGGAAGCTCCGCCGCCGCCGTGCCCATCGTCGCCATAAAAGGCGTTGGGCTCGTTGTCTATTTCACTCATGCGTGCACGTCCCTCGTGCAGCCTTGCCGCCCATCTTCGGTCGACAAAGCATATGGAATTACTTTCTTGGCGCGGCTCTCCGGGCTGTCGGCGCGAGGCTCAGGGTTCGCGCCGCGATCCTGTCCGCTTGCGCCTAATCCCGGCCGGCTCTGCTGCTCCCGGCTTTCCGAAAATCCTGCTTCTTGCTCGTAAAAACCTGTCCCAACCGCGGGTAGCCCGAACCAGTGAGGGAAAGCTATGACGGCTTCCAACCGGTCCCGATTTTCCGCCCTGAACACAAGGCGCGCGGCGAGCGCAAAGCTCTGCCTGCGTCTTTCCCTGTCTTACAAAGAAGGTATCGCAAACCTCGACCCATCCGCAAGAAGCAAAACGGGGAGGTACCGCCGCTGCTGACGGCACATGCGATTGGGCTTACAACATGGCCAGTCACTGGCCTCCTTGAAAAGACGCTTCCAAGCCGCAAGCGCCTGCTTGTGGGCGGCCCTTGTCTGTTCTGAAAGCGAAGCGTTCCGCGGAGCTCCGGTCTATGCCGGATGTCCGCCGCATTTGCTTTTGCAATTAGAGCGCCATTCGCTTTCAGTCTTGAGAAACCGAGATCCCGGCTCGGGATCGAGTGCAGACTTTCTGAAAAATGGAGGGTAGCCCCCTCGCGCTCTCAAAACGCATAGGCTTACTTCTGGCAGACCGCGCAGCTGTGCGTGCCCCGGCCGCCGACAACGGAGCGGTGGATAAGTGTGCCGCAATCGCGGCAGGGCAGGCCCGCTCGGCCGTACACCCGGTGTTCAAGCTGAAAGAAACCGCGCACCCCGTCGGCATCCACGTAATCCGACACGGACGAGCCGCCGAGCGCAATGGCGGCTTTGAGCACCGCTTGTAGTGCCGCATGCAGGCGCTGTAAGCGCCGCCGCGATATCTTATGCGCGCGTAAGGTAGGCCGGATGCCCGCGCGAAACAGGCTCTCGTCGGCGTAGATGTTGCCCACGCCGTGGAGCAAGGATTGGTTGAGCAGCGCAGCTTTGATGGGCAGCGTGCGGCCTCGAAATAACGCGACAAACTGCTCCGGGTTGATGGCCAGCGGCTCGGCGCCGGGACCCGTGAAAGGCTCACCCTGCTCGCGAAGAACGCGCAAGTCAAGCCGCCCAAAGCGGCGCGCATCCACAAACCGCAGCTCGCGACCCGAGGACAACGCAAGCCGCGCATGCGTATGCGGCGGAACCGGCACATATGCATCGGACACAAGCAAACGCCCTGTCATCCCAAGGTGGACGAGCCACTCGGCTTCCACCGCCCCATCCGCGCCCGCAAGGTCGATGACGATATGCTTGCCGACCCGGCGCACACGCTGGAGCGTGCGATCACGCAGCGCCTCCGCCAGACGGGCAGGTTCGGTTTTGAACGGTTCGGGCTTGTTGCTGAACCACACCGACAGCACTTGCTCGCCCGCGACGCGCGCGTGGACGCCATTCGCGACAGTTTCAACCTCCGGCAACTCAGGCATGGTTCTTTGATTCCGAAGCGCCCGTTCAGGTGCGTCGCAGCCAGTGCCGCGCGAGCGCGCCGTTCGCACCGTGCACGGGGTCGGCATGCGGGAACGGCAGCGCAGCCATGAGGGCGTGGGCCGCGGCATCGGGAGCGGCTCGGCGGATATCCCAGGTTTGTCCGGGCGGGTAAGCGCCGACGACCAGGAAGTCCGGGCTCTTCTCGAGCTCGCAGTGGCCCGTGCCGGTCGGTAGAAGCAGCACGTCGCCCGCGCGTACTTCCACCTCGCGCCCGCCAGGGCCGCCCAGCACCAGCCGCGCCGAACCCGCCGCGAATCCCAGCACCTCGTGCGCGGTTGAGTGGTAGTGGTGGTAGGTGTACACGCCATTGCGCCACTGCGGCGGCCAGCCGTTGGCCGCGAAACGCGCCTCATGCGCGGCGGCCGGATCGGTACCGCCCGTCGGAAGCGCGCCGTGATACCAGAGCACCGGCAGCGCCAAGTTGTTCGGGCACCAGCCAAGCGGTCCGAGCTGGATTGCTTCTACTTCTCCGACAGCCTCGGCATGAGCAAAGCCCTCGGCAGCAAGGCTGCCAGCCAGCACACCCGTAAACTTGCGACGGCTCCAGTCAGAACTCATGGAAAGTCAGATGAGCAAAGCAACCCAATATGAAGCCTCGCAGCCCTTGACTCTTACTCAGCCAGCATCTGCTCTAACCGCCCTACTTCCGCCCGGCTGCCGACGATCATACTAGTGAACAACTCAATGCTATCCGTATAATTATAAAAAAACCGGCCCTCGCCCGAGATGGCGCGGCCGCCGGCCTGCTCGGCGATCCAGGCAAGCGGATTCGCCTCGTACATGAGCCGCAACTTGCCCTTGGGCTGCTTGTGCGTCGGCGGGTAAAGAAAAACCCCGCCCTTGAGCAAGGTGCGATGAAAGTCAGCCACCAAGGAGCCGATATAGCGCGAGGAGTACATGGTGCCGTTCAGGTGACCTTCCCGCAGCTCGGTTAAGTACCGCTGATAGGTGTCGGGAAAAGTGGAGAAGTTAGCCTCATTCACCGAGTAATACTGTCCTTGCTCCGGCATGCGCATGTTTTCAAACGAGAGCACATACGCGCCGATCGCCGGGTCGAGCGTGAATCCGTACACGCCGGCGCCGGTGGTATACACAAACACTGTTGAGGGCCCGTACACCACGTATCCCGCGGCGACCTGCTGTAGTCCGGTTTGCAGCAGCGCGTCCTCAAGCTTGACCCCTTCAGGCCGGCGGAAGATAGAAAAGATTGTGCCGACATTGACATTGACGTCGATATTGGATGAGCCGTCGAGCGGATCGAAAACAATGATGTACTTACCCCGGTGTTCTGCCTTGTTGAAGAACACAGGCTCATCGTTCTCCTCGGAGATCAGAGCGGCAACCGAGTCGCGCTGGCCCAGGCAGTGCAGCATCGCTTCGTGCGCGAAATCATCGAGCTTCTGTTGGGTCTCGCCCTGTAGATTGGTCGCGCCGGCCGAGCCGTACACATCGTTCAAGCCCGCGCGGCGTATCTCCGCTGCAATCATCTTGGTGGCGAGCGTAATGCCGGAAAGCATCCATGAGAAAGTGCCGGAGGCCTCCTGTGAGTGCCGCCTTTGCTGCTCCAGAATGTGCGCTTGAATCGTCGTGATGATCGGTGAGGGCATGCGGGCTTTAGGATAGCAGCGACTCGCGGAGGTACTGCGCGGTGTAGTCCAGGTAGTTATGGGCATACATCTGGATCAACGCGCAGTCGTCCTCGGTAGTGGCCCGCCGGATGCGCCCTGGGATGCCGATCACCAGCGATCGCGGCGGGATGACCATCCCTTCCGGAATCACCGACCCTGCGGCGATGATGGAGCCCTCGCCGATGCGGGCATTGTTCAACACCCGCGCGCCGATGCCGATCAGGCAGTTGTCCTCGACCGTACAGCCGTGGACGGTCGCGTTGTGACCAATCGAGACACCCTCGCCGACGTGCACCGGGAAAAGATGCCGCATGCCGTGAAGCACGGCGCAGTCCTGCACATTTGAGCCCGCGCCGATGCGGATCGAGTGCACATCTCCGCGCACCACTGCATTCATCCATATGCTGGCGCGCTCGCCGAGCACAACGTCGCCGACCACCTGCGCCGACGGGTCCACCCAGCAGCTCGCGGGTACCGTGGGCCGCACACCGTTGTAAGAGCGAAGCATCCCCAAAGCATAAGCCCCGGCGCACCGGCCGGGGCTCGCGTGCCCGCAGGGCAGCTAGGCGTGCGACGCAGTGAAATTCTTCATCAACTCGTGCGACCGCTGCACATGCTCATACTGCTGCGCGATCAACGCCCGAATGGTATCGGAAACAGCTTGGTCGTCCAAAGCCGCCTTATAGGCTTTTTCCGCAACTTGCTCCCCAAGTTCAGCTGTTTCGAGCAGGGTTTTGTCGCCGCCGCCGAGCCGCGCCTTCACATCACCCCACGTGCGGTGAAGCGCGCCGGCCACGGTACCTGACTCGTCTAGGCTGCCGTCGGTCGTTCGATTCACCGCGCGTTCGAGCTCGGTGGCATAGCCGCCGCGGACCCGCGCTTCTTCCATGAAATACGAGCGCTGTTCCGTGTTCTGGATGTGCTCGCCGATATCGATAAAGCCGCGTTCGCCGTCCTTGAGTACCGCGATAAGGTGCCGAATTGCTTGATCGTCGTTTGCCATAGGTACCTCCATGTAGGGAATTCACTAGGAGGATGCATTCACCCAAGGCACGGTTGGGTGCAGGTAAAAGGCGCGCCCGCAAGGGAGCGCGCCTTTATTAACCCTGCCAAACTCAGACAGCCTGTTCGGTGGTCCCTAGTGCGGTCCGTGCCTGTCCGACGAGCGCCGTGAAAGCCGCAGCGTCGTTCACGGCAAGGTCGGCGAGAATCTTACGGTCAAGCTCGATGCCGGCCTTCTTCAGCCCGTTAATCAGGAGCGAGTACGAAATGCCGTTCAGCTTCGCGGCGGCGTTGATGCGGACGATCCACAGCGAACGGTATTGCCGTTTTTTCTGCTTGCGGCCGCTATAGGCAAACTTGAGGCCGCGCTCCACGGCTTCCTGGGCCGCCTGGTAGAGCTTCGATTTCGTAAGGAAGTAGCCGCTCGCGCGCTTTAGGATTTTCTTGCGGCGGTCGTTGCGTTTAGTTCCACGTTTTACGCGTGGCATGGTTCGGTTCTCCTTTTGTATAGCTGACGTTCGCGGCTGGAGGCAGGTTGGGCCTCTTCACACGCGCGGCGCTCCCGGACGGGGCACCTTTCTATCGCGGCTCAGGCGTATGGAATCATCCGCGCGACCTTGGCATAGTCGGCGTCCGAAACCAGAGTGCTGTGCGCAAGCTTGCGTTTGGTCTTGGTTTCTTTCGAGGTAAGGATGTGCCGCATCTTCGACTGTCCGCGCTTGATTTTGCCGGTGCCGGTCTTCTTAAAGCGCTTCGCAGCGCCCTTGTGGGTCTTCAGTTTAGGCATGGGTATCCTGCTTAGGATTGTGCTGAATGGTGCAACCAGCAGTATACATGCGGCTAACGCATTTCACCCTAGAGCATACAGGGATCAGTAGTCGTGAGCGCGGCTTTTCTGGCAGGAAAAGCCGCATGGAAGCACCTTCCGCGCTGCACAGCATCAGTGAGACATCTTAGTCGCTGCTGGTGGAGACGTGGAACTCGCGCGCCAACAGGTCGAGCAGTTTGGACGGCATATGGCTTGAGACCACGTGCCGCGCACCGGCGTACTCCCGGTACTCGTTAGGAGCCGCGACGATGACCGGCATCTTCTGGTTGCGCTTGAGCACTTCCGCAATAATCGCTTCGCAGTTCGCAAGTAGCCCGTGCACCAACACGGCATCCACATTTGGAAAGCGATCCAGCAAGCGGAGGCCTTCCTCCGAGCTGTAGGCTGTCAGCACATTGTGTTTTGCCGTCTCCACGACCAGCTTTCGCGCGGAAAGCCCTTCCGGCTGTTCATGTTCGATCATGAGCACAACAAAAGAGTGAGTTTGTTCAGGCATGGCGGATGAATTCGACTCTACCGCAGAATCGCTCCTCCACTACTGCACGGACTGCGCCTGGGTCGGTACCGGCGCGGGCGGTTTCGGCGGCGCGGCTTTCTTTGCCGCAGCTTCTTTTTCAGCTTGCAGTCTCTTGCCGGGCGCGAGAATCGCGTGCAGCGTGGTGCCTTCCATCCTGGGCATGAATTCAACGCTGCCGGTGTCGCCGATGTCCTGAATCAACCGATTGATGATGTTGTAGCCCAGATCGCGGTGCGCCATCTGCCGTCCGCGGAAGCGCAGGCTCGCCTTTACCTTGTCGCCTTCGGTGAGGAAACGCACGGCTTGGTTTTTCTTGGTTTGGTAGTCGTGCTCGTCCACCGTCACGGAAAATTTGACTTCCTTGACGACGATCACCTTCTGCTTCTTGCGCGCGGCGCGGTCGCTCTTATCCTTTTCATACAGGAATTTGCCGTAGTCCTGGATGCGGCACACCGGCGGCACCGCGTTCGGTGAAACCTCGACAAGATCCAGCCCGCGCTCACGCGCGATCTTCAGGGCTTCAAACGGTGGCAGAATGCCGAGCTGCTCACCCTTTTCGTCGATGACACGCACTTCGCGCGCTCGAATGCGATCGTTGATCCGTATAAAGCTCTTGGCGGAACGTTTATCGATGACTTGTCTCCCTTTCGGTTCCTCGAAGGCCCGTAGGCAAAGCGAGGTCGCTACACTATACCATTTGCCGCAAACGCGTGTAGCTGTCTTTGACAGTAGGATGCGGGCCGCACACGCAGGAGGCGGTTCGGCGGGGCCGGCGTTTGGAGCCGTATCGAAAGATAATTGGCCGTGAGAGCCGTGCCATCGCGCAGAGTTACCGCGGAAAGCTCCCGCCCTACGAAGCCGGCCTCGAACGCCTGCCGCTTCTTGTCGGCAAGCGCTTGCATGGCCGCCATGCGCTCCCGCACAGCAGCAGGCGGAACACGCGGGAGATCGTAAGCCCGCGTGTTCGGACGCGGCGAAAACGGAAATAGGTGCAGGTAGGTGAGCGGCATAGCCTCGATAAACTCGAAACTTTCGCGGAACAGCGCCTCCGTTTCACCAGGGAAGCCGACCATCACATCCGCCCCAAGCGCCGCGTCAGGCAGCAGCGCGCGCAGCCTTCGCAGCTTCTCAGCATAGTGCCAGGGCCGGTAACGCCGATGCATGGCGCGTAGGACCGCGTCCGCGCCCGACTGCAAGGGCAGGTGCGCGTGCGGCGCAAGCCTCGGCACTTTGCCCGTTGCATGCTCGGCGAAGAGTTGGAGGAGCTCCGGGGTCCAATCCATAGGCTCGACGGACGACACCCGGACGCGCGGCACACCCGTGTGCAGCAAAGCCCGCAGCAGCTCCGGCAAGCTTTCCGCGGGACGAAAATCGCGCCCCCACCGGCCCAGGTTGATGCCGGAAACGACCAGTTCCTGCCCGCCCGCGTCCGCAAAGGCTTTCGCGGCGGCGCAAGCCGACGTGAGCGAAACAGACCGGCTCGGGCCGCGGGTCTCCGGAATGACGCAAAACGCGCATCGATTGCCGCAGCCGTCTTGCACCTTGAGCACCGGACGGGTACGGCGGGCATGCGGCGGCAAGAGCGTATGCTCGCCCGCGAACGGCGCGTCCGCGACCAGGCTGAACGGTTGATGCCGGACCAGAGTTTCAGCGGGGAGCAGCGCCGTGTTCTGGAGGAGAAGCGCGGTTTCGGCGATGGCGCTGCCGTGCGAGTTGCCGACCACCGCGTCCACGCCGGGGAGCGCGGCCAGCTCGCCCGGTGCGCGCTGCGCATAGCAGCCCGTCACCAGCAGCCGCGCCCCCGGATTCCGCCGGCGCGCGCGCCGTACCCACG
>CAXTUV010000087.1:0-3681 GCA_964247445.1 uncultured Acidobacteriaceae bacterium
GTGGTGGGCTCGGTTGAACAGCGGCGGGCGCGCCCCGACCCCGCGACCCTGCTCGGCTCGGGCAAGGTCGAGGAGATTGCCGGGGCGGCTGCTTCCACGCAGGCTTCCGTAATCCTGATCGACTACGACCTGAGCCCAACGCAGCTGCGCAACCTTGAAGACGCGCTGCCTGCGCCCGTGGTCGGCCGGACGCAGCTCATTCTGGATATCTTTGCTAGGCGCGCCCGGACCCGCGAGGGGCAGCTACAAGTCGAACTGGCGCAGCTGGAGTACATGCTGCCCAGGCTCACCGGGCGGGGCCGCGCGATGTCGCAGTTGGGCGGCGGAATCGGTACGCGGGGTCCGGGGGAAACGCAGCTTGAAACCGACCGGCGGCGCATCGGCAAACGCCTGGTGATTCTCCGGCGGGAGCTCGAACGGGTGCGCCGCGTGCGCCGGCAGCAGAGGTCGCGTCGCGAGTCCGCGCCTGTGCCGACGGTGGCTCTGGTGGGCTACACCAACGCCGGCAAGAGTACGCTGTTCAACCTGCTGACCGGCGCGGAGGAGTTCGCGTCCGCGCGCATGTTCGCGACGCTCGACCCCAAGCTGCGGGCGATTACGCTACCGTCCCGGCGCAAGGTCCTGCTTTCCGACACGGTCGGCTTCATCCGTGACCTCCCCACAACCCTAGTAAGCGCCTTCCGGGCGACGCTCGAAGAGGTCGAAAAAGCCGAGGTTCTGCTCCATGTGCGCGACGCGGCTGACGGGCGCTCGGAGGAGAACAAGGCGGAGGTCGAGAAGGTCCTGGGCGAGCTTGAGGTGCTCGACAAACCGCGCATTGAGGTACTGAATAAGCTCGACCTGCTGCCCGAGGCCGAGCGCCTAGCGCTTGCGGCTTCGGAAAGCGTGGGCGTGTCAGCCCTGCGCGGGACCGGCGTGGACCGGCTGTTGGCGGCCGTGGACCGCGCGCTGGTCGCCGATCCGGTTGAAACCATGGAGCTCTGGATTCCGCAAAGCGCGGGCGAAGCCGTAGCCGCGCTGGAAGCGGGTGGAACGGTGCTCGCCCGCGCTTTTGAACGCAGGGGCGAGGAGGACGGCGTGCGCCTCCAAGTAGCCGCACCCCGGTCGCTGCTGGGGCGTTGGCGGCGGTATCGGACTGCGGTGTGAGGACGCGGGTGAAGGTGTGCTGCATCGCTTCCGAAGAAGAGGCGGCCATGGCTGTGCGGGCGGGGGTGGACGCGATTGGCCTCGTAGGCGCAATGCCGTCCGGCCCCGGACCGATTGCCGACGCCTGCATTCGGGTGATCGCCGGTGGGCTCCCCCCAGGAAACATTAGCGAGGCAATCGAGTGCGGCCGTTCGGCGTAGACGTATGTTCAGGCGTTCGTGAAGCAGGAGCTTTGCGGCCAGACCTGCTTGCGCAGTTGGTTGCCGGAGCAGCCCAAGCGGCACGGTGAGCTTGCCTTCCCTCCCCCACAGGAGGGTGTGCTGAAGTGCAACAGGTTTCAGCATTTCTTCGGAAGCCAGGGCGGAAGGGTTTACCTTGTTCCAAAATGTAGTAACATCTCTACGTAGGCGGTCAAGGGAGGGCTACACCGTGCTGAGTACATTCTCCAGCCGTGAATTTAATCAGGATGCGGGGCGCGCCAAGCGCGCGGCCCAGGACGGACCGGTGTTTATCACCGATCGGGGCAAGCCGGCGCATGTGCTGTTGAGCATTCAAGACTACCGTCGGCTGGTCGGAAGCCGGCGGAGTATCGTTGACGCGCTAGCACAGCCAGGCGCGGAAGATATTGAGTTCAATCCACCCCGCATTACGATTGGGCTCCGCCCGGCCGATCTCGAATAGTGTTTCTTTTAGACACAAACGTCGTTTCGGAGCTGCGGAAAGCCCGCTCCGGCAAAGCCGCAATCTCTGTTGTTCGCTGGGCGGACTCGGTCGATGCGGGCGGCTTGTACCTTTCAGCCGTCACCGTTTTCGAGATTGAGCTGGGGGTGCTCCAGAAAGAGCGGCGGGATCCGGCTCAGGGCGCGATGCTGCGGTCGTGGCTGGAGAGCCGGATACTGCCGGAGTTCACCGGCCGCATTTTAGCCGTGGACGCACTGGTGGCCCGGCGTTGCGCCCGCTTGCACATTCCTGACTCGCGCCCCGAGCGCGACGCCCTGATCGCCGCGACCGCGCTGGTGCATGGCATGGCCGTGGTCACACGCAATACGGCGGATTTCGTGCCGACCGGGGTTTCCTTGATTAACCCATGGGAGGACTGAACTGTCGCCTTCGCCCGGCCCCTATGGTATCTCTATAAGGGAGCGCCGAGCCCCCACATCGCTTTTACCGCGCCACATCCGAACC
This sequence comes from uncultured Acidobacteriaceae bacterium, assembly GCA_964247445.1. GTDB lineage: Bacteria > Acidobacteriota > Terriglobia > Terriglobales > Acidobacteriaceae > EB88. Next base: position 2,332 of record CAXTUV010000087.1, read on the forward strand.
CTGCTTCACCTGACATATGGATTTGATCTTCCGGCAACTCGGTTCGTTGTTCCTCGGTTCAATCCCGACCGCGCTCCTGTTTTTGCTTCTGGTCGCCTGCTATTCCGCGTTGGTGGACAAGCCTTTGCGTCGCGTGCTGGCCGAACGGCGCGAGCGTACCGTGGGCGCGAAGGAGAAAGCCTCGGCCGCGGTCGCCGAAGCGGAGGCAAAAGCCCGCGAATACGCGGAAGGCTTACGAGCGGCGCGGGCGGAGATAGCGGCAGGACGCGAAAAGCAGGTCGCCGGCTGGATCGCCGGACGGGATCAGAGCTTGAGTGAAGCGCGGGCCGCCGCGCAAACGCGGGTGCGCGAGGCGCGCGAAGCAACAGCGGCGGATGCCGAGCGGGCTCGCGCGGCCATGGACCCGGCCATCGACGCGCTCGCGGGCCAGGTACTGTCGGCGGTGCTGCCGACCATGGAGGCCCGGTCATGAAGCGTATTCTGCTTGGCTTGGCGCTGGCGATCCCGGCTGCTTCCGTTTGGGCGCAGACGCAAGCGCAGCCCATCACAAACGGCACCTCGCAGACGAGGATGGACGCGCCTGAAAAGAATTCAGAGCTCGAAGCGTATACGCACGCGCCCATGGTGCGAAAGCTGGCCGGTTCGATGGGTATCTCGACGAACCGGGCATCCCGTTATTTTGAAGATTTCAACTCGGGTGTGCTGCTGCTTGTCGTCGGATATTACGTTTTTAAGCTGGTGCCGGGCAGGCTGCGCGCGAAGCGGAAAGCAGTGGACCGCGAACTCGCGGAGGCACGGGCGGCCACAGCGGATGCCCAGCGCCGCTTGGCCCAGGCTGAGACACAGCTGCGCGCCCTCGGCGGGGAAGTAGAAGTATTGAAGCGGCAGGCGAGCGAAGGCGCGGAAGCCGAGCGAGTGCGGATGCAGGCCGCGCTCGACGAGGAAAAAGGCCGTATCGCGCACCAAGCGGACAACGAGGTCGCCGCGGTACAGGCTGGGGCCGAGCGGGGTCTGCGGCGCTTTGTGGCGGACCTAGCTGTTCAGCGCGCGGCGGACCGGGTAAGGCTGACTCCGGAAGATGATCAGGCCATGGTGGACGGCTTCTTGCGTGAGTTGGCCGGGCAGCTGGGCAAGCAGGGGCGGAACTGATGGCGGGAGAAGCCTATGCGGGCCGGTACGCCCGGGCGCTGCTCGATGTGCTGCATGGCCAGGATGCTGAAGCTGCGGACCGGGAGTTGGGCACGTTGGAAGCAGCCTGGAAGGAAAGCTTTCCGCTGCGGAGCGTCTTTCTGGATCCATCAATCAAGGCGGCGAAGATAATCCAGATTCTCGACCGATTGATTGTGCGGG
>CAXTUV010000087.1:3691-6011 GCA_964247445.1 uncultured Acidobacteriaceae bacterium
ACGCATGGAAGGGTTTGAGGCCATTCTCCTTGAGTTTCGGAGGCTGCTGCGTGGGGAGCTGGGTGTGGACAAGGCAGAGTGGACCAGCGCCAGGGCATTAGACGAGAGCGAGCGGCGGGCGGTGGAAGCGCGCATTCACGAGCTTACCGGACGCTCCCTCCAGGCCGAGTTTCGCGAAGATCCGACGCTGCTCGGCGGCGCGCGGCTTCGCATCGGCTCCACGATTTACGACGGCAGCGTGCGCGGGCGTTTGGAAGCCCTGCGCGAAAAGCTGGCCGCGCACTAGAAAGCACACAGGAAGCGAATGGCGACGATCAACGCAGACGAAATTACAAGCCTCCTTCGGGAGGAGATCCAAAACTACGATAGCCGCATGCAGGTCGACGAAGTCGGCACCGTCATCTCCGTGGGCGATGGCATCGCGCGGGTGCACGGGCTCGACAAGGTGATGGCAGGCGAAATCGTTGAGTTTCCTCACGAAATCGAAGGCTTGGCGCTCGCGCTTGAAGAAGAGCAGGTCGGCGTCGTTCTGATGGGTGAGTCCGGCATGATTCGCGAGGGCGACGAGGTCAAACGCACTGGACGCATCATGAGCGTGCCGGTCGGCGAGGCCATGGTCGGCAGGGTTGTCGATGCGCTGGGTCGGCCCATCGATGACCGCGGCCCCATTCACACGACCCAAACCCTGCCTGTGGAGCGGCTCGCTCCCGGCGTGATCGGCCGCCAGCCGGTCAAGGAGCCGATGTCGACCGGCCTCAAGGCGATCGACGCGCTGATCCCCGTCGGCCGCGGCCAGCGCGAGCTGATCATCGGCGACCGGCAGACCGGCAAGACGGCGGTCGTCCTCGACACCATCATCAACAACGCGAAAAACAACCTGATCTGCATCTATTGCGCGATCGGGCAAAAGCGGTCCTCCATCGCGCAGGTGGTGCAAACGCTGACCGAAAACGGCGCGATGGACTACACCATCATCGTGGCCGCTTCGGCTTCCGAGCCCGCGCCGCTTCTCTATCTCGCGCCCTTTGCCGCGACCGCGATGGGCGAGTACTTCCGCGACTCGGGCAGGCACGCGCTGGTCATCTACGACGATCTTTCCAAGCACGCAGTCGCCTACCGAGAACTGAGCTTGCTGCTGCGCCGGCCGCCGGGCCGCGAAGCCTATCCGGGTGATGTGTTCTACCTCCACTCGCGGCTCTTGGAGCGCTCGGCCAAGATGAGCAAGGAGAACGGCGGCGGCTCGCTGACGGCCCTCCCCATCATTGAAACCCAGGCCGGCGACGTATCCGCCTACATCCCGACCAACGTGATCTCGATCACCGACGGGCAGATTTTCTTGGAAACCGACCTGTTCAACTCGGGCATTCGTCCCGCCGTCAATGTTGGGCTGTCCGTGTCGCGCGTGGGCTTTTCGGCGGCGATCAAGGCGGTCAAGCAGGTGGGCTCGACCTTGAAGCTCGACCTGGCGCAGTACCGTGAGCTTGCGGCGTTCGCGCAGTTCGGCTCGGATTTGGATAAGGTCACGCAGAACCAGCTCAACCGCGGCAAGCGCTTAACTGAGCTTTTGAAGCAGGACCAGTTCCAGCCGCTGACCGCCGCGCACATGGTGGCGATTCTGTTCGCGGGTACGCAGGGACTGCTGGATGATGTGAAAGTGGATGACATCCGCGGCTTCGAGCAGGGCTTCCACAAGTACCTGGACGCGCAGCAGCAGGCGCTGTTGAAGGACATCGAGGAAAAGAAAGCGCTCGATGACGACATCCGGGCCCGCCTGAAATCCATTATCGAGGACTACAAGCGTGACTTCCTAGCCGGGCACGAGCAGGCACAGGGCAAGGATGCGGTCGTCGCCTTGAGCGAGGACGAGCAAAAGCAGGCCGCGCAGAAGACGCCCGGCGGCTCGCAGCCCGGCGCGGCGACCACCGCGGGCGGCGGCGCGAGCCAGGAGCAGGCCAACACGAAGGGTGCCGAGCCGGCGCAAGGCGCGGCGGACTCTGGACAGGCTCGCCAGGCGCAGGAAGTGACGCGCTAGATGGCGAACGTACTCGATCTTCGACGGCGGATCCGCAGCGTGAAAAACACGCGGCAGATCACCAAGGCCATGAAGATGGTGGCCGCGGCGAAGCTGCGCCGCGCGCAGGAGCGCATGACCAATGCGCGGCCGTACGCGGTGATGCTCGCCTCCGTTCTGGCATCGCTACGGCGGCGTGTGCAGGAGATCGACGCGGCAACGAACGAGCTCCGCAGCCCGCTGCTCGCGGTGCGGCCTGAAAAAACAGTGCTGCTGGAGGTGGTCTCCGGAGACAAGGGGTTTGCCGGG
>CAXTUV010000087.1:6021-9421 GCA_964247445.1 uncultured Acidobacteriaceae bacterium
AACATCGTCCGCGCCGGCACTAACTTCATTCGCGACATGCAGGCCGAGGATGGCGAGCGCAAGCTGGACGTCGAGGCGATCGGACGCAAGGGCCGGGACTTTTTCCGGCGGCGCTACCCGTCTGCGCGGTTCGAACAGGCGCGGGAAGAAGGCGCGCGTCCCGAGCGCTCGCGCCAGGCGGACGTGGAAACGGTTGTGACCGAGCTCTCGCAAAAGGTTTCGCTGGACCGGCTCGCGTACGACGACGTCCGTTTGTTCGGCGAGGAGATCGCGGCACGTTATGCGGCAGCCGAGGTGGACGCGGTGTACCTCGCATACAACTCGTTTCAGTCCGTCATTTCGCAAAAAGTGGTGGTGGAGCGCGTTTTGCCGCTCATCGAAAAGCGCGGAGGCGGCATCGCGGAGCCCCAGGTCGCCCGGGAAGAAGCGCCCACCGAGGAAGAGCGCCGCAAGGCCGGCGAGGCCGCCCTCACCGCGGGCTTGACGCTGCGGGATGACGAGCAGGAAGCCATCCGCGCCCAGTATGACGACGAAGCCAAGCGCTTCGGCACGGCCGATGTGGATTACACCTATGACCAGCCGGCGGACGAGGTGTACTCCACGCTGCTGCCCCGGTTTGTTTCCGCGCTCCTATACCACGCCATGCTCGAGTCAATCGCAAGCGAGCACGCGGCGCGCATGACGGCGATGGACGCGGCCACCAGCAACGCGTCGGAGATGATTGACTCGCTGACTCTGACCATGAACCGGGTCCGTCAAGCGGCGATCACTAAAGAAATTATTGAGATTGTGAGCGGGGCGGCTGCGGTTTAGCGCTCCCGAAGGATAGGGATTGGCAGAACAAACGTTCGAACATCCGGTCGATACAGGCGCCGAGCATTACGGCGAGCAAGGTCAGAACAGCCCGCAAACCGAGCAGAACCTCGGACGCGTGGTGCAAATCTCCGGGCCTGCGGTGGATGTGCAGTTCGACGAAGCGAAGATGCCGGGCATTTTTCAAGCGCTGCGCGTCACCAGCGAGGGCTTTGAGGGTCCGCAACCCATCAACGTCATCTTGGAAGTGCAGCAGCATATCGGCGATGGCCGCGTACGCTGCGTCGCGATGGAAGCGACCGAAGGCATGGTACGCGGGATGAAGGTGATCGATACGGGCGCGCCGATCATGATGCCCGTGGGCCGCCCCACCCTGGGCCGGATCATGAACGTGATCGGGCAGCCGGTCGACGAGTTAGGACCGATCGAAGGGGCGAAATACCTGCCTATCCACCGCACCGCGCCGAGTTTCGAGGAGCAGTCGACGCAAGAGGAGATGTTCGAGACCGGCGTGAAGGTCATCGACTTGGTCCAGCCGTTCGTGAAGGGCGGCAAAATCGGCCTGTTCGGCGGCGCGGGCGTCGGCAAAACGGTCATCATTCAAGAGCTGATCAACAATGTCGCGACCAAGCACGGCGGGTTTTCAGTGTTTGCCGGCGTGGGCGAGCGCACCCGCGAGGGCAACGACCTGTGGCTGGAGTTCCAGGAAGCAGGCGTGATTAATCTGCAGGACTTGCCGAAATCGAAGGCCGCGCTGATTTACGGGCAGATGACCGAGCCGCCCGGCGCGCGTCTGCGCGTGGCTTTGTCGGCCTTGACTATTGCGGAGAGCTTCCGCGATGAAGAAGGTGCCGACACACTGCTCTTTATCGACAACATCTTTCGGTTCACGCAAGCTGGGTCCGAGGTGTCAACGCTGCTCGGGCGGATGCCGTCCGCCGTCGGCTACCAGCCGAACCTCTCCACCGAGATGGGCGAGCTGCAAGAGCGCATCACCTCGACCAAGAAGGGTTCCGTCACCTCGGTGCAGGCCGTGTACGTGCCTGCGGACGACTACACCGACCCGGCTCCGGCGACCACCTTTGCCCACCTCGACGCGACGACCGTTCTGTCGCGACCTTTGTCCGAGCTCGGCATCTACCCGGCGGTCGACCCGCTCGCGTCCTCCTCACGCATCCTGAGCCCGCGCATCGTGGGGCAGGAGCACTACGACGTCGCGCAAGGGGTCAAGCGCATCCTCCAACGGTACAAAGACTTGCAGGACATTATTGCCATTCTCGGCATCGATGAGCTTTCGGAAGAAGACCGGCTCACGGTATCCCGCGCGCGCAAGGTGCAGAAGTTCCTCTCCCAGCCCTTCCATGTGGCGGAGCAATTCACCGGCATCCCGGGCGCGTACTGCAAGATCGCCGATACAGTGCGGTCCTTCAAGGAAGTGATCGAAGGCAAGCACGATGATGTGCCGGAACAGGCGTTTTACCTGAAAGGCAACATCGAGGACGTGCTCGAAGCTGCGGAAAAGCTGAAAGGGCAAAAGTAGTGGCGGACGCTCCAAGCTCAAACCAGTTTGATGGGTCGAAGCTGAAAGTTCGGGTGGTGACGCCGGAGCGCATCCTTGTCGACACGGATGCGGCTTCGGTTTCCATGCCCGGGCTTGCCGGGGTGCTCGAAGTCATGCCCGGCGCGGCCCCCCTGATGACCGCCATCGGAGCCGGGCCCTTGCTCCTTTCCGGTGCCGGCGCGGGCGAGCAAAAGTACATCGTCGCGCGAGGTTTTGCCGAAGTTTTGCCCGATCGGGTCACCGTGCTGGTCGAGTACGCCGAAACTCCGGAAGCCGTGAACCAAGCCGAAGCGGAGCAGCAGCTGAGCGAGGGGCAAAAGCAGGAAGGGGAAGCCGGGGACGACCCGACGAAATACGAGGCGGCGCGGCTGGCGGTGATCGAAGCGGAAGCGAAGCTGGGGCGGGTAGTAGACCGGTAAGCCCACACTCGTTTCGAAAGCAGTCGTGTGCCTCCTCTAGACTGTCAAAGGAAGCTGCCCTATACTGGCTGCGCGTTTCGACGGGGGAGCATGTGCGCGCCTTTTGGACTTCTGTCTATCTCTCGATATCGTTTGCGGCTCTTGGCCAGCACAGCAGCCCGCTCAAGCCGACGTCCACCAGCACAGTGGTAGGCCACGTGTTCCGCGCTGACACGAACGGCCCAGCGCGGCTCGCGAATGTGGTGCTGGAGCCCGCGTCGGCGATCGACGATTACACCCCGGGAGCCAAGGATGGTGTCAGCGCGCACCTGAACGCCGCGCAAACGCTGCCGGACGGCTCGTTCAGCATTCCGGGAGTCTCCCCCGGGACTTACTACGTGTATGCCTGGGCTCCGGGCTATGTGTCGGCCCTTTCAGCCCTAGGGATCAGCGGCGAGCGGCTCGCGAAACCGGATGCCGCCGCGAAGGAGGCGATCGCCCGGGCTTTGCCGCGCGTGACCGTGCAGGCGAACCTGCCCGCGTCCATCGATCTGACTCTCCAGCGCGGGGCGGCGGTGGCCGGGACCGTGCTTTACGATGACGGCAGCCCCGCGACCGGGCTTAAGGT
>CAXTUV010000088.1:0-9400 GCA_964247445.1 uncultured Acidobacteriaceae bacterium
GATGCGTGCCCAGGTAGAGCAAGAGAGCGAGCAGGGCAAGGGTCAGGAGCAAGGGCCAAAGTTGGGAGGAACGGGTGTTAGGCATGGCGGGTTCTTCCCCCAAGTGTAGGGGAGGCTTGACGGTAGACGGGCTCGCGCCCGACACTCAAACGGTTACGGAAACGCTTTCTTGGGGTGCGGGGTTTGGGCAAACAGCAGCGGTTTGGCGTCATCGTCGGTTCACGCGGGTTCTTCCCGCACCACCTCGCGAAAGAAGGTCGCGAGGAAATGATCGCGGTCCTGCAAAAGCTTGGGTATGGCTGCGTTGTTTTAAACCCCGAACAAACCCAGCATGGCGCGGTGCAAACGCCCGACGACGCCCGGGCTTGCGCGGAGCTGTTTCGGCGCGAGGCCGCGGGGATCGACGGAATCATCGTCACCCTGCCGAACTTCGGCGAGGAGCGAGCAATTGTTGATGCGATCCGGCTTTCTGGGCTCAAAGTGCCCGTGCTGGTACAGGCCACGCCCGACCGCACCGAGACGATGCGGATCACGCACCGGCGCGATTCCTTCTGCGGCAAGATGTCGGCCTGCAACAATCTCCAGCAGTACGGAATCCCCTACTCGCTGACGCGCAAGCACACCGTCTCGCCGAGTTCCGAGGATTTCGCCCGCGACCTCGACGAGTTCGCGGCGACCTGCCGGGTGGTGAACGGGTTCAAGAATTTGCGCATCGGGGCCATCGGGGCGCGGCCCGCCGCCTTTAACACCGTCCGCTACTCGGAAAAGCTGCTGGAACGGCACGGGATCTCGGTCGAAACGCTCGACCTGTCGGAGATTCTGGGCCGGATCGGGCGCATGAAGGACGGGGACGACGCGGCTCAGGAGAAGCTGGCCGCGATCAAGAAGTACGTCCCGACCTCCTCCGTCCCGGAGGACGCGCTGATGAAAATGGCGAAGCTCGGCGCGGTGATCGACGGGTGGATGAAGGAAACCTACTGCACGATCTCGGCCATCCAGTGCTGGACCGCGATGGAGGAGTTTTTCGGCGTGGTGCCCTGCACGGTGATGAGCATGATGAGCGAGAACCTGTTCTCGTCCGCCTGCGAGACGGACGTGGTCGGCACCCTCAGCATGTACGGGCTCGCGCTGGCGAGCGAAACGCCGTCGGCCTTGCTCGACTGGAACAACAACTACGGCGAGGACGAGGACAAGGCGGTGTGCTTCCATTGCTCCAACCTGCCGAAGCACTTCTTTGAATCGGCCGTCATGGATTTTCAAGCAATCATCGCCGGAACGGTGGGCAAGGAAAATACTTATGGCACCTGCGTGGGGCGAGTCAAGGCCGGGCCGATGACTTACCTCCGCTTCTCCACCGACGACTTGCATGGCGAGATGCGCGGCTATGTCGGCGAGGGTGAGTTTACCTCTGATCCGCTCGAAACCTTCGGTGGGGCGGGCGTGGTGCGAATTCTCCGGATGCAGAAGCTGCTGCGGTATATCTGCGAGCAGGGGTTTGAGCACCATGTGGCTGGTAACTTCTCACTTACAGCGGGGCCTGTGTATGAGGCGGCGAGCAAGTATTTGGGGTGGAAGATGCATCGGCACGAAGGCGAGTAAACACCAAACCGCCTACGCGGCTCGCGCCCACTTCGTGGGGTGTTTTTGTAAACCATCAAGGGTTTTGAGGATTCTCTATGCCGCCCACAATCGTAGCCGGCGTTGACTTCGGCACCCTCAGCGTCCGCGTCACGCTGCTCGACTCCGAGCGCGGACGCCTCGGCACGGTTTCGGCCGAGTACCCGCTCCATCGCCGCCGCGAGGACCCCGACTACGCCACGCAGTCGCACGAAGACCAGATGCGCGCGCTCGCCCAGGCCACCCGCGCGGTCCTGGAGCAAACAGGCACACCGGGCGAAGCGGTCCGGGCCATCGCGCTCGACACCACCGGTTCCAGCGTCGTCGTGGTCGGCCCGGACATGCAGCCGCTCGACGAGTACATGCTCTGGTGCGACCACCGCGCCAAGGCGGAGGCGCAGGAGATTACCGCGCTCGCGCACGCCGAGGGTTTGGAAGCGATCGAGTGGTGCGGCGGCGTGTACTCGCACGAGTGGGGCTGGGCCAAGCTGCTGTACTGGCTTCGTCATCATCCGGGCCGGGAGTGGGCAACCGCCTTTGAGCATTGCGACATGGTCGCGGCGACGCTTGCCGGCGTTACCGACCCGTTCGAAGCCAAGCGCAGCGTATGCGCCATGGGCCACAAATGGCTGTGGAACCCCCGCTGGGGCGGCTTCCCTCCCCCATCTTTCTTTTCAAAATTAGATCCGCTGCTCGACGGCGTCGGCGCGCGGTTCGAGGGCGAGTACGCGACCTCGGACCGGCTCGCCGGGACACTCGCGCCCGCGTGGGCCGAGCGACTCGGCCTTCGCGCAGGTATCTCCATCCCGGTCGGCGCGTTCGACGCGCACTGGGACGCAATCGGCGCGGGCTGCCGCGAGGGCGATGTGGTGAACGTGGTCGGCACCTCGACCTGCATCATTGCGATGGAACGGAAAACAGGCCTGGTCCCGGGCGTGTGCGGGGTCGTGCCGGGCAGCGTTCATCCGGCGTTCACGGGCGTCGAGGCGGGGCTGTCCGCCACGGGCGACATCTTTGACGCGATCGCCCGCCGGGCAAACACCACCGTCCGCGACCTGGCGCAAGGCCTGGAGCACTATCGACCCGGCCAGACCGGCCTGCTGCGCCTAAGCTGGGACAACGGCGACCGCACGGTGTTGGTCAATGCCGAGCTGGGCGGCATCACGCTCGGCTGGAATCTCGTCCACACCGCGCAGGATGAGCTGTGGGCCGCGATTGAAGGTACTGCGATGCACACCCGCATCATCCTCCAGCGCATGGCCGAGCACGGCGTGCCGGTCGAGCGGGTCATCAACGCGGGCGGTATCCCGCAGCGCAACGCCGTTCTGAACCAGGTCTACGCGGACGTTCTCGGCAAGCCCGTGCTCGCCCCCGACGGTACGCCGACCAGCCTCGGTTCCGGCATCTTCGCCATGCTCGTCGCCGGTGCGTTCCCTTCAATCGAAGCGGCACAGGAGAAGCTCTGCCTACCCTTCCGCACATTCGCTCCGCGTCCGCAAGCGCGCGCTGTGTACGACCAGCTATTTGCGCTGTACCGCCGCGTGTACTTCGCCATGGGCACGCGCCAAGCCCCGGCAGCCGCCCTGGGCGATGTGCTGCCTGAGCTGCGGGATATCGCGGCAGCGGCCCGGATTTAGGGCACTGCCCCGAGACAAAGCGCGTCCCGTTCGATAGTCTTACCAGGCGGCACCAGGAAAGGCGTATGGCGCGGGCGAGGCGCACAGTAGAAGGACCGGCGCGGGCGGACATCCGGGATGTCGCCCGGCTGGCCAAGGTGTCGATTGCGACCGTGTCGCGCACCGTCAACGGCGTGCCGACCGTGGACCCGAAGCTCGCGGCGAAGGTGCGCGCGGCCATCGAGGAGCTCGGCTTCACCCCGCATGGGCCGGCGCGGACCTTGGTTTCCGGCCGCAGCCGGATACTGGGGCTGATTATTTCCGAGATCACCAACCCATTCTTTCCCGAGCTGATCCAGGGCTTCGAGGACGCGGCGGTCGCGCGCGGCTACGAAATCCTGATCGGGTCCACGGGCTACGACCCCGGCCGCATGGAAAGCTGCGTCAACCGCATGTTGGAGCGCGAGGTGGACGGGGTCGCCGTGATGACCTTCGGCATTGAAGCGCCGCTGCTGGACCGGCTTGCCGCGCGCCGGGTGCCGCTTGTCTTTGTCGATACAGCACCGGAAGGCGCGCTCGCGAGCGCCATCGACGTGGCCTACCGCCACGGCATCCGCGAAGCGGTCGAGCACTTGGCCGCCTTCGGGCACCGTGAGATCGCCTGGGTCAGCGGACCGCTGCGCTTGCGCTCGGCTGCGCTGCGGCAGGAGGCGTGGACGGCGGCGATGGAGGAAGCGGGCCTGCCGACCCGTCTTGTTTTCGAGGGCAGCCACACGCTTGAAAGCGGCATTGCCGCGATGCATAGTTTTCTGGCCGCCGCGCATCCGCCGACGGCCATCATGTGCTCCAACGACATGACGGCGATCGGGGTTATGCACGCGCTGCACGGCAAGGGCCTTTGCGCGCCCGAGGACATGTCGGTTGTGGGTTTTGATGATATCCGCTTTGCCCAGTACACCCTGCCGCCGCTCACCAGTATCCGCATGGGGAGCCGCGAGCTGGCGGCATGCGCGGTGCGCGCGCTCCAGGACCACCTTGGAGACTCCGCCGAAGCCCTCCCTAAACCGGGCGGTCCCTACCGCGTCGAAACCAAGCTGGTCGTCCGCCAAACAACCGGAGCCCCTCGCGCGGTGCGTCCGAAAGAATCCTCACCCGCTGAGGCGCATTGCGGCGTGGGACTGGCATAGTTCCCACGCTGAGAATCGCACCTTCGCCTTTAGAGCAGCTTGCTCACGGGCCCGGCCCCTATGTCTCCCGGCGCTTTCGGCGAGGGTCGGTAAGCCGGGCTGTGCAGCACCCAAAGCTTGTCTCCACGGATGACCGGCGTCCCGGTCACGATGACGTAGCGCTGCCCATGGCTCTCAAACGAAACCCGGTTGAGCTGGACGGCGGCCGGTACCGCGCCCGCGACCGGGGTCGGCGAAAGCAGGAACCGGCCCTCGCCGGGGATGTAGAGATAGACGCCCTCTCCGGGGCTGTCCCCAACAGCAGTTGCGCCCGGCATATCACCCGCGACGGCATTGTTCTTAAGCAGCAGCGGCGAAGTAAGCCGGATTTCATGCGGCCCCGGGTCGAGCAGCTGATTGCCTGCGACCACTACCGGGAAATGGTCCGCCCACTCGCCCGTCAACGCAAGCTTCAGCTCCCCCGTGTTCGGTACGGAGAACGTTTCGCCGGGCGTAAACCAGACCTGCGTTTCCGGCAGGGTCTGTTCCGTTTCAGGGCCGAATTCGGCAGGTCCGAGCGGCGTTACCCTGGAGCGTACCGACAACAGCACCCGGTCACCCTCACGTTTGAGCGCATCGACCGCATAAACCAGATTGCTCTTGTCGATCTGTGAAAGACCCCGGCAGCTGTTTTTCTCGTTATCCGTCGTCGACACATAGCAAGTGAAGCCGGCACCCTCAGCCGGGGTAAGCTTCAGCAGCAGCACCGAGCCCTCGCCGTGCGCACGAACCTCAACCAGCGCCAAGCGCGAGCCTACACCGGCCAACAGCAAAAGTAGAGAAGCAAATGCAATCCTCGGTACACGCATCATCTCAAAACCTTTCTTCCACCAAACGGTTGTGTTGCGTTGGGTTCCGGGCCATGTGCGGTCCGGTACCGGTTGCGCGATCAGGAGGCTGGCGTAGCCGCGCAGCCCGACCCCCATCGCCGCGTAGCCCTCAAGCAGCTTTCGGCAGTCCGCGCAGCGGGCGATGTGCTCGGCTGCGTGCGCGGGTACGGCTTCTCCGTCGTACACCGCCGAGACAAACTCCTTGGCGTCATCGCACCTCATGCATTGCTCCTTTCGCCGCGCCGAGCCACACCGAGCGCAGCGCCTGCCGGGCCGCGAACAATCGCGACCGCACCGTACCCACTGGAATATCCAAAATGACGGCAAGCTCCGCGTAGGACTGCCCTTCCACTTCCCGCAGCCACAGCAGCGCCCGCTGCTCTTCCGGCAGGCGGTCGAGCGCATCGGCCATTGCGGATCCGCGCTCGATATCGCAACCAGCGACCCGGTCTTCCTCGAACAGAGCTTCAGGCTTTTTGCGCCGCCACCACTCCGCGGCCCGGTGCCGCCCCACCCCGAAGAGGTAGGCCCGCAAACTTCCGCGCGCGGGGTCGAACCGGTTCGGACGGCTCCAAAGCTCGGTGAAGATCTCCTGCGTCAGGTCCTCGGCGGCTCCGAGCGAGCCGACGAACTGCCGCAGAAATGCCCGCAGCCTCGGCGCGTTTTCGCGGTACACCGCGTCGAACACCACGGCATCGCGCGCCCAACCTTCCCTCAGCCTCGGATCACCGGTCACATGCGGCCTCCACCATGATGTTCGGGCTGGAAGGCCGGAAAGTTCATGGGCGGAGCGAAAAAGATGCGCGCGTGTCTTTCCCGTTCCTTGCACATGAAAAGCGGGCCGGCTCGAGCTGTCTACGGAGAGACGTTATCCGGAGTGGAGGTCGCGCGACTCTCCCGAAATCGGCTGAGTACGCGACGAGCTGACCGGAACTTCGGGAATGCGCCGCGCCGCTGAACCCTCTTCGAATCCTGATCGCACCGCGCGGCCCTACCGAGATCAAACCCATGCGGGTCGGCGCGGCTGCTCCAACAAACGTGCCGCTGTGCAAACCAGCTCAAAAAGAAAGTTTCAGCGCCGCCTGCATCACGCGCGGAGCGATCGCGCCGATGCCGGTGATTTGGCCGAAGTTCGAGTCGCCCGGGTTTGAGTCGGGCTGGCCGAAGCTGGTGTGATTAAGCGTGTTGAACGCCTCCCACCGAAGTTGCAGGCCATAGCGCTCGTGGACCTCCCAGCGTTTCGCGACCCCGATGTCGGCGGAGAAGATAGGCGCTTCCTGGAGCAGAAATTTGGGTGAGTCGCCCGGAGTGCCGGGTGCGTTCTGCGCGAATGCGTTGACGTTGAAGTACTGCTGAATCCAGTGAGATTTGCCGCCCGTGCGAACACCGAAGGGCTGCCCCGTAAGGTCGGCGCGGTCCTGCCCGACTTGAAAGCCCGAGTTGTTGTTGCCGTTGCCGCCGTTGACGGTGAAAGGCGGTCCCGACTGCGCCGTGATGATCCCGGATACCTGCCAGCTTCCTAGGCTTTCGCGTAAGAAGGAGTTATGCCCGCGAAGCTCCGGGGATTGATACAGGAAGTTGGAAACGGAAACCACGGGATAGTTCAAGCTGGACGGGCCGTAATCATGGCGCACATTGAAGGGATCACTTACGCTTGACTCAAACTGCGGGTCTCCCGACCCGCCCACGTCAAAGGTGTGCGACCAGGTGAAGTTAGATTGGAACTGGATTCCGTGCGAAAACTTCTTCTCAACTCCGGCCTGCAGCGAGTCATACTTCGCGGTAGCTTGGTCCCCCACCTGGATGATGGAATTGAAGTTAGGGTAAATCGTGCGCGTCCCTCCCGCGGCATAGATCCCGGGGTTCTGCTCAACGGTGGTCGCTTGGTGGTAACTTTCGCTGCCGACATAGGCAAGGTGGATCGCAAGGGAGGAGCCTAACTGTTGTTCGACGGATAAGTTCCAGCTTTCGGTAATCCCGAGCTTGAAGTTAGGCGCGAACACCGCGGGCACAGAGATCGGCGTGGTGAATTGCGTACTGCTCGGGGGGACCGATGAAGGCGTGGAAAAAGGCGGAAACGGGCTTTGCCCACCCGTGCTCGCCAGTCCGCTCCACGGAGTATCAAAGGCAAGCGGGGTCGTCGAAGTGCCGTTCAAACCGAATGTCGGCGCAAACGGGGCGACATCCCACACATGGTCGTAAAAAGCGTCTTCCAGCGGCGTTGTAAACAAGCCGAATGCGGCGCGCACGGAGGTATCCGCCAGCGGATGCCACGCTAGGCCCAGCCGAGGCTCCCAGTAACCGTAGGTGGTCGGCAGCAAACCCTGCCCGACGCCGCTGTCGCCCGCGAAGACCAGACCCAGCGGCGCGTTCGGGTAGCGGGTGCTTTGCTGGCCTGGCCGGAATGACGCGCCTCGACCGTCGACCACGGCTTCGGCAAAGTTCGGGTCCCAGCGCAGGCCGGCGTTGAGCGTCAGCTTGGGTGTCGCCTGCCACTGGTCTTGCGCGTATACGCCTGGCATCCACCCGCTGGTCGCCCCAGCCTCGCCCGCGCCTTGAATGAGACTCTGGGCGTCGCCCAGGAGGAAGTCGGCCAGCTCAAAACCGGTGTACTGGCCGTTGAAGCTGATGTTAGGGTTTTGGAGGCCGCCGTTCAGCTCCGCCTCGTACCGGTGCACGATGTCGGTGCCCGCGGTGACCGTGTGCCGGCCGAAGACCTTGGTCAGCGTATCGGTAAACCACCAATCGCGGCGGCGCGTGTCGTTCGGGTTTCCCACGAAAGCGGCAAAGCCTTGGCCGCCGCCGTACAAGGTATTTCCATCAAAAGCCGACAGTCCGCTGATGTAACAGGAGCCGGGCGGGTTATTGACCGCGAGATAGCGCGACAGGCACACGGGATTGCCATTGACATCGCGCGTGACCGTGCCGGTACTGTAATCGAGAGAAAGGTAGGAGATGGTGTCCGAGTTCAGCAGCGTCGTCTAGATTGTCAAGGTGTGGCCGACAGCTTCATTCAGGTAGATACCTTTTTGGCCTTGTACACCGGTCAGGATGTTGCCGGGAATGGTGGTGCCCGGCTGGTTATAGTTGTAGGTAAAGTTACGGAGGAACAGATGCTGTGTGTCGTTGATAGTCCAATCGATGCGCGCGGTACCTTCATCGTAGTTATAGCGCTGCGCCGGGTTGACATAGTTGGTAAGTCCTGTCGCGGGCGCCTGGCCCAGCGGCAGCAAGGCGGCAAGCGCCACCGCGCCGCGGCTGAACAGCGCCGGATTGACCTGGTTCGGTTTCCCGTTC
Source organism: uncultured Acidobacteriaceae bacterium (assembly GCA_964247445.1). Taxonomy (GTDB): domain Bacteria; phylum Acidobacteriota; class Terriglobia; order Terriglobales; family Acidobacteriaceae; genus EB88. The sequence goes on from CAXTUV010000088.1 coordinate 8,587, forward strand.
ACCGTGGCAAATGGGCCGCCAAGCGTAATGGGCACGGCGCTGAAGTCGCCTTGCAGCATGGCCGCGGTCGGCGTGTACGTCGGGTTCGAGGAGCTGGTCAGCGAAGCGCGCGTGCCCTGGTAGTTCGTAAAGAAGAACAGCTTATCCCGCCGGATGGGGCCGCCGATATAGCCGCCGAACTGGTTGCGCCGCAAGGGGTCAACCGCGTGCGTGAAGTAGTTGCTTGCATTGAAAACGCTGTTCCGGAGGAACTCAAACGCGCCCCCATGGAACTGGTTTGTGCCCCCCTTGGTTTGTATGTTCACGACCGCCCCGGGAGCGAAGCCGTAGCGCGCGTCGAAGTTATTCGAGATGACCCGGAACTCCTGCGTCGCATCGGCATTGGGAAAGGGTGCCGCCAGCAGCGCGAAGGTGTCGATGTTGGAAACGCCGTCGAGCAGGTACCAAGTGCTGCCCTGTCGGCCGCCGCCCGCCGAAGCGCCGCTTTCCGTAGGGAAGGAGTTGCTGGTCGGCAGGGTCGATGCTTGCGAGATCAGCTCGTTGGTCACGCCGGAGCTCAGGTTCACAAGGCTCGACGGGTCGCGGCCGTTCAGCGGCAGCTCCTTGACGGACCGCTCGTTGATCGCCTGGCTGATCTCCGCTGTTGTCGAGTTGATCACCTCCGTGTTGGCCGTCACGGTCGTGCTTTGCGCGTCGGAGCCGATGTTCAACTGCACAGGCAGTGTCGCGCTTTGGCCTACCGTCAGCGTGATGCCGTTCTGCACTGCTTTTTGGAAGCCTTGCGCGGTCACCTCAAGCGAGTAGCTGCCTGCCC
>CAXTUV010000089.1:0-2259 GCA_964247445.1 uncultured Acidobacteriaceae bacterium
GCCGCAGCTTGCGCGCCCGCGCGTACAAGCCGCGCGCCGCGGCAAACGGCACGCCGAATTTGTGCTCGCTCAGTCCGGTCGAGATATAGGGGTGCGTTTCGGCGAACACATCCGGATTGACCCGCAAGGCAAATGGGGCTGCCTTGCCCCGGCGCGCCGCTCGCTCCGCCAGCAACTCCAACTCCTGCTCGCTTTCGACATTGAAAACGCGGATACCGGCCCGCAGCGCCAGGTCCAGCTCCGCAGCGGTTTTCCCGACGCCTGAAAAGACCACCTGTCCGGCCGCACGCTTGTCCGCCGTGAGCACCCGCTCCAGCTCGCCGCCGGAAACGATGTCGAAGCCGGAACCCGCCCGCGCCAGCAGCTTGAGGATTGCAAGCGCCGAGTTTGCCTTGACCGAATAGCAAAGGAGATGCGGCTGCGCCCGGAATGCGTCCGCAAACATGCCGAAGCGCTCGAGGATCGAATCGGCTGAGTACACGTAGAGCGGCGTGCCCCAGCGCGCGGCGAGTCTCGCCAGGGGCACGGGCCCGCAATGCAGCGCGGCTGTCGGCTTGGGACGTTGGAAAGGTCGTGGGGAACTCACCTCCCCAGACTAGAACACCGTTTGCGAAGGCGCGCCGGGCGGCAGCATCAGCGGCTCCTTGGGCATGATGATCCAGAAAATCACGTAAGCCACCAGGCCCGCGCCGCTTGAAAGAATGGCCGCCACCACGGCGAGCACACGCACCCAGGTCAGATCCCAGCGATACTGCCGGGCCAGTCCCGAGCACACACCAGCAATGACCCGGTTGCCCCGCGGCCGCTCCAAGCGTGGCCCCGCCGCCGCGTACAGAGCCATCGCCGGCGTTCCGCACTGGGAGCAAAAGCGCGCTCCCGTGCCCAGTTCCGTCCCGCATCGCCCGCAATACATGTGGTTTCCTCCCCTACGCTTGCCAGTACGCACGACGTGGGTGAAAGGTTCCCGCCCCGGAAGCGCCTACGCGCCTCCAAACGGCTTTTTGATCCATTTGCGCGCTTCCTGGCCCTGGACGGTATCCGGTCCGCCGGCTTCGAGCGCCGCCTGGTAGCTGCCGGTGGCGCGGGCGCGGTCGTGCATCAGGTCGTAGCTTTTTCCGGCCGCCACCAGGCAGCGCTGTTTCAGCTCGGGGCTGGTTTCCGCGATGCCGGCGGCATGGCTGTACGCGGCTGCCGCTTCGGGGTACATCTTTTGCCCTCGGTACGCTTCGCCTAAACCGAAGTAGCCCAGTTCCAGGTGCGCGTTGTGGAACCAGCCGGGCCGACGCGCCGCGGCCAGCACCGCCTCGTATTGCGCGATCGCTTTTGGCCCCTCACCCGCATCCTTCTTCAGGTTCGCGAGCTCCAGCTGAAACAGATAGTCGCGCGGATATTGCTTGGCGAGGCCCTCTGCGATGGCTTGCGCCTCGGCGTAACGGTTCCCGCGGCGAAGAAACAGCACCATCTCAGTACGCGCGTCCACTGAGGTAAGCACACCGCGCTCCGCCGCGACCTGGAGCATCGCCATGCCTTTCTCCTTGCTGCCGCTGATGCCGACAATTCCAATCAGGAGGCGGAACGACCGGGGCAGCGCGCCCACGACATACAAGTAGGTCCCTACGACTAGGTTCGCGTCCACGTAATTCGGGTCCTGCTTGAGAACCTTTTCCTGGTCGCTCTTGGCGCTGAGGGCCAGCTTGAGGGCGCTCGGAAAAGCCCGCTCCGCCAACGCGGTGTACACGGCAAGCAGCGCGCGCGACCATCCGCGTGCGTACAAGGCATCCAGATCTTTCGGATTCTTTTTAAGCAGCGCGTCTGCTTGATCCTGGGCCTTTTCCGCGAGCTCCCGAATGCGGTCGCGGGCGGCTGGGTCCTCGGCCGTCGGATGCTTGCCGCTCAGGAAACCGTCGTTCGCGTAGAAGGTGGTATCCAGCGCATCGATCCGGGTCAGATCCCGAAACACGGCTGTGTCGAGGAGGAAATCCGTGGCAAGCGGGTCGCTCGAATGCGCGGCCTCGACGGCTTCGAACCCATGTTCCGCCCCGTCGTAGTCGAGCATGTAAAAGCGCTCAAACGCCTTCTGGACTTCGGGGGTACGGTTCAGCGGGTCGGTATTGACAGGAGCTGCCTCTTGTGCGCCCAGCAAGCCACACGCGAGCAGACCCGCCAGCACCGCCCAAGATCTACCGGCAACTTTCATTTCTTTCAGTTTGGACGAAAAACTCTCCGCCTCTTCTTACCAAGCTGTGAAATCTTTCGGAC
>CAXTUV010000089.1:2269-9317 GCA_964247445.1 uncultured Acidobacteriaceae bacterium
GTGGTGCATGGGTCCGCGTCCGCGTCCGACGGGGTACGCCGCGCGCAGCGCCTGCTCGACGTACCGCTTGGCCGCGCCGACAGCTTCCGGCAGTGCCTGGCCCAGGACAAGCCGGCACAGCAGCGCGGACGAGAACGCGCAACCCGTCCCGTGCGTCGCCCGCGTTTGCACCCGGGGACCGGGAAACGACTGCTTGAGAGCGGGCGTGCGCAGCAGGTCGGTGACGGTCTCCGGGTCAGGTCCGTGCCCGCCCGTGAGCACGACCGCCCGCGCCCAGGGCAGCAATGCTTCGGCCAAGACCTCCGGCGGCGCTTCTTTTCCGGCAAGCACGCCGGCTTCGGGCTGGTTCGGCGTGATGACCGTCACCAGGGGGAGCAGCTGCTGCTTCAGCTCCGGAAGTGCTTCGTCCGGCAGCAAGGGGCAGCCGGAGCTGGAGCGCAGCACCGGGTCCAGCACCACCGGCCCCGCGAAGCGCGCCGCACGCAGCCATTTCGCGACCACGCGTACCGCTTCGAGACTCCCGAGCATGCCGATTTTAATTCCGGCTAGAGGGATATCCTCTGACAGGCGCGACAGTGTATCCGCAATCAGCGCGGGCGCGACGGCCTCGGACCGGAGCACGCCCTGCGTCGACTGCACGGTGAGCGCCGTGGGGCAGCTCACACCGTACAACCCGTGAGCGGCGAACACCTTAAGGTCGGCGGTTAAGCCCGCCCCGGAGGAGGGGTCAAGGCCGGCGATGGTAAGGACTATGGGTGGCGTTTTCATCACTGGTTCAGAAAATCGCAAAACGGGTAATTTTTACTTTCTTTGCCGCTCGCACCGCGCCGCAAATCCTTGATTAGCAAGCCTGGGCGGGAGCAATCCTAGGAGTGCACAATCTGCACGGAACAATGATGCAGCATGTGAAACCGGGTAAAAAGACTCTGCCATGCGATTGTAAGTACCTTTGATTCTTTGACTTACAAGATCGTATCTGCTTGGATGATGGGTGGAGGCAGGATGACGGAAGATCGCATGGAGCGTGCAGCCGCTCTTCGCAAACCGAGTACTTGGACCGGCTTCTTCGCGCTGATGGTGGCCGCGCTGAGCGGTGCCGCCACCGCGACACCGGCCGCGCCCACCCCTGAGCCGGCGCAGACGGCACCCGTCGTAAAGACGCACTGGTACCAAATCGGCCGCGCTTCCTGGTACGGCGGCGGATTCCAAGGCCGGGCGACCGCGAGCGGCGAGGCCTACAACATGGCTGACCTGACATGCGCGCATCGCAGCCTTCCCCTCGGCACCTTGGTGCGGGTGACCAACCTGACCAATAACCGCTCCGTCGTGGTGCGGGTCAATGACCGCGGACCGTATTTCGCCAATCGCGTTGTGGATCTTTCTTATGCCGCGGCCCGGTTCCTGGGTTTCAGCCGCGCCGGGACGCAAACCGTGCGCCTGGATGTGCTGAAGAGCGCTTCCGAGTTGGCCGCAATTCAAAGTTCTCTCGCCTTTGCGGGCCGCTGATGCCGGAGGACGCGCGCGAGCGGCTCATCCTCGCGCTCGACTTCCCTTCCGCCGATCCCTGTTTCGCGTTTCTCAACAGCTTCCCGCCTGAGCACAAACCGCGCTGGGTCAAGGTGGGATTGGAATTGTTTCTGGCCGAAGGGCCGATGCTGGTCCGCCGCTTGCGCACAGACGGGTACAAGGTATTCCTCGACCTTAAACTTCATGACATTCCAAACACCGTCGCGGGCGCGGTGCGCGCTGTTCTGCCGCTTGGAGCTTCCCTGCTGACGCTCCACGCAGGTGGCGGGTCGGCGATGCTGCGGGCCGCCGTAGGTGCCGCCGCAGGTTCGGAAACCAGCCTCCTGGCGGTAACGGTGCTCACCAGTATGGACCAAGCCGCGTTGAAGGATACAGGGGTGCTCACCACGCCGGCGACGCAGGTGGCTGCCCTGGCCCAGGTTGCGCTGGAGGCCGGCGTTCCGGGTTTAGTCTGCTCGCCGCGCGAAGCCTCCGGCCTGCGCGCGAGCTTCCCGCGCGCGCACCTTGTGACCCCAGGTATACGACCTGTGGGCGCGGCGCGCGGCGATCAGCAGCGCACGGCGGCGCCGGGGGAAGCGCTCACATTCGGAGCGGATCAGATCGTGGTCGGCAGGCCCATTACGGCCGCGCCCGACCCGGTAGAAGCATACCTGGCCATCCTGGCGGATATGCAAAAGCCCGGACCGTAGCCCGAGGTCTTAAACCATCACTTACAGTTTCTCGTGGAACTCGCATACCGAGCAAGAGATGTACACGCCGCCCGGCGCGCCGCGCTCGCGATCCTTGACACGCTTCACAATGCGCGTCGGCTTGGAGCACTTTGGGCAGTCCGTGCTTTTGGTGGTATCCATGACCTTTTTGCGGTCAGCGGTTTTCGCGATCTTCGCCATCTTCGTTCAATCCTCGCTCTCAAGTTTAACTCAAGGCTGGGACTGTTTCGGGTTGGACGGCGGCAGCTCGACCTTGCCGGAGTGCGGAATATTCGGGTCTGAGTCGCTGGGGAGGCTTTCGCCCGGCTTGCGCAGTGTCGGCGCGGCAGGCGCCTTGTTTTGCTGCGCGCGGTCCGCTTCGGTTTGGTCGCCCAGGTTGATGACACGCTCATTCACGCTGCGTCCCTGCGTTTGCCAGTAGTTGCCGACCTCATTTTGCGTGCGCACGATGGGGCTTTCCCCTACTTGTGCAATCTCCACCCGCGTGACACGGTCCTGCTGAAAACGCACAAACTCCGACTTTTCCGGCGGCACGCCGTAGACCCACTCCTCAAAAGGACGGTCCTCGTCGGACTCGCGCACCTTTTGCTTGGGCGCGCCGAGCGCATGAAGCACCATGTCGCGGTCCATGCCGACCAGGATGTGCTTGTCCAGAATGGCTTGCTTCAGGAACGGCGGCAGGGTCTCCACATACGCCTCAAGCGGCGACTTCTCGCTGAAGCCAATCACCGGCGCGATCAACTCCTTTACCTCGTCGCCGGTCACGTTCGGTACGCCTCCTGGAAAGATCAGCGTTAAACGCGAGCCGAGCGCCTGCTCGCCGTGGTCCTGCGCCAGCGGCGCTTGGACTGTTCCTGTGCCGACGGAAAGATGGCGCAGAAACTTGTGCGGTACATCCGGACCGCCATTCGTTTCCAAAACCAGCCTGTCTTTGTTGAAAGTGATTTTGGTGATCATCACCCGCTCGCCGGGCCGGGCGGAAACACCCTTCTCATTCAGCTCCGTTACATAGTCAGACCCCGCGGGCGTAAGCGGTCCGTTCGCGACCAGGGTAAGCCCCTTGCTCGCAAGCGGCAGCGGACGCATGGCATAGCCGGACTCGGATTGCAGCGTACGTTCCAGGTTCTCGGCCGTGACCGGTCCCGCATGCATCTTGGGTAGATCCACGTGCGTCGGTTCGAATTTAAGAAAGCGGCCCTCAATCGTCTCCGTGCTGACGGTAAGCACCTGAGCGCGCAGGGGCGCGACAAAGAATGGGACGGCAAGAGCGGCAAGGGCGAAGCGAAGCGCGGCTGGAGGCATGACGCCCTCCTTTAAGTCTCTGCCGCAAGCATGCACCGGAATGAGAACGCGTGGCAAGCTGAATACCTTTGCCGGTTCGACTCCACGGTAATGTTGCCCGTTACACACTACTCGTGCTTGCGCGTTTCGGCCGGCAGAATTTGGATCAGAGGCGGTTCCGAGGCTGGCCGGGAAGCGGCTTCGTGCTGCCGCCGCGCCGCCGCGTCCAGGTCCACGGGGATGCCCGCCGCCTTAATCTCCGGCAGAGCCCAGCGGTGGCGCAGCTCCGCCGTGGCCTGCGTCGCAACCGATAAGAGCGCAAGCAGGATGAAAGTGGTGAGCAGCGCCCCTTCCGGACCATAGCCCCTCCCGGCAAGCCACGCGGGACCTGTGCTGTACGTGGAAACCGCGGGCGAGCCGACCCCATTCACCGGCAGCCCGAACAGCAGTCCCAGGCTGGCGTTCCACGCGAAATTAAGGCCCCAGCTTACCCACAGCGCGCGGGTCCGCAGGTACACAAGCGTTAGAAGAAAGCCGAGCAGGAGCGAGTTGAGGTAGGTTACCGGGCTCAAGCTGCCCGCGGTACGCTCCAGGGCAAAAAATGCGGCGGCGAGAATCACTGCCGCGGTGCTCCCGATAGCCGCTTGCAGCCGCTGAAACGGGTAGCCGCGAAACAGCAGCTCCTGCGTAAACGTGCTGAGCAGGAGCAGGGTTGCCGCATACAGGCTGGCCGCGAGCGCTCGCGAAAACCCTCCGGCGAAGCTGACCAGCAGCCCGCTCGCCACCGCGATGGGCAGAATCGCAGCGACGACGCCGCCCCAGCCTAACGCCGCGCCGATGCCCCACTCGCGGGCCCAACCCGTTCGGCGCGGCAGGCCCATCTCCGCGAGCGGATAAGACTGGCGCTGCCCGCTCGCGCCCATTGCCGCGAAGCCTGAGAGCAGCAGCACGGCCAGCAGCGCCCGGCTTGCGAGCGGGCGGGCAAAGGGCGCAAGAAGGTGCGCGAACCGCCGTGCCATCTCATGCGCGAACACGGCATAGAGCGCGGCGAACAGAAACCAAGAGAAGGCCCGGAGGCGGGGTACGGCGAGCCGTCGACGCGTGAGCTCAGGCATGAAATTTTTGGATGCCCGCGTAGGGTCGGCGGCTCCTTAGATCTCGGTATAGAACTGGGCCATATGCCGGAACTTCTCGTAGCGGCGATCGAGCAGGGTGTCGGTCGGGAGCTTCGCGAGCGCGTCGAGCTGCGAGCGAAGCTCCTCGGCCAGCAGCCGCGCGGCCTCGTCGGGGGCGGTGTGCGCGCCTTCGCCCGGCTCGGGGATGATCCGGTCGATGCACCCGAGCGCTTGGGCATCGGGGGCGGTCGCGTGCAGGGCTTCGGCAGCCTCGGCGCGCTTCCCTGCATCGCGCCACATAATCGACGCGCAAGCTTCCGGAGAGATGACCGAGTACACCGCCTTTTCCAGCATCAGCACGCGGTCGGCGACAGCTAAGGCAAGCGCCCCGCCCGAGCCGCCTTCGCCGGTGATGATAGCGATGGTAGGGACGCGCAGCCGCGACATCTCGCGCAGGTTGCGGGCGATCGCCTCGGCTTGGCCGCGCTCCTCGGCACCCAGCCCCGGGTAAGCGCCCATGAGGTCAAGGAGCGTGACTACGGGCCGCGCGAACTTTTCGGCCAGCTTCATGGCGCGCAGTGCCTTGCGGTAGCCGTCCGGGTCGGGCATGCCGAAGCGCGCGGCGATCTTTTCCTTGGTCGTGCGGCCCTTCACGTTCGCAATGGCGAGCACTTCCCTGCCGTCCAGCCGAGCGAAGCCGCAGCGGATCGCCGGGTCATCAGCGTACAAGCGATCGCCATGGATCTCCATGAAATCCGTGAAGCAAGTTTCGAGAAAAAATACAGGGTCGGGGCGCTGCGGGTGGCGCGCGAGCTCTGTCTTGGCCCAGCGTTCGTTCGGTGGTGCGGCCGGCGCGGCGGCGGTCTTAGGGGCCATGCGCGCTATTGTACCGGGCGCGTTTGCGGGATGCGGACGTACTGCATCCCCGCGGCTTTGGCGGAAGCGATGCCGGCCTCGGCATCCTCGAAGACCAGGCATTGCTCCACGGGCACGCCCAGGATGCGCGCCGCGTTCAGGAACGGCTCAGGGTCGGGCTTGCCGCGTGCGTAATCTTCCGCGCCGACGATTGTCGGAAAGTGGTGAAGCAGTCCAAGCGTGCTTAGGGTCTTTTGAATCGACGCGCGCGGCGAGCCGGAAACGATCGCATACGGGAGCTTGCCCGCGTTCTCCTCAATGACGGCGAGCACCTCGGCTACGGGCTTAAGCTGGTCGAGCATCGCGTAGTAGAGCGACTCCTTGTAGCCCACAACGGTCGGCGGGTGCATGGCGGTGCCGAAGCGCTCGTTCAAGAGCTCGACCACGCGCAGCAGCGGCACGCCGCCGAGCTCGTAGAAATACGGCTCTGGGAAGTCGATGCCGTGCTCCGCGACCGCCTTGGTCCAAGCGATGTAGTGAAGCGGCATCGAGTCCGCGACCGTGCCGTCGAGGTCGAACAGGTAGGCGGCATGTGGACCGGGCGGCAGATGCAGACTTGACCACTTTCGACCAGCTGATTTCGGCATGACTGAGCCTAGCTCACTATGCCCCAAGCCGCCCTTTGCAACAAGCTGAACCGGCTTTCAAGGGGCACCTGCGTCTTCTCTCCGCGCTTCCCTTGCACACCAACGGTCGTGTGCCACAGGAGCCTGTGCCAGCATCTGGGCTTGCTTCAAATGCGCCTGAAGAAAAGGTAGATCGCTCGCTGCCAAAGTCTTCTCGGAAGGCAACTGCCCGTGGTCCGCTTCTTCTTGGAATGCCTGTAAATCCTTCTGGTGTCGCCGGATCACTTCCGCGATGTAGGCTTGGTCAAAAACCTCGCCCTGCAATCCATCCAGCTTGGCATAGGCAGCCTTGTCGAACTTCGTAAGGTCTTTGGGCGGCTTTACCCCGGCAACGCCCAGCACCGGTTGCAACTGTCCGGTGAGGCTTGCATGATCCTCGGCCATTTGCCTCGCGAACTGCTTCACCTCTTCGCTGCCGCCGCGCTCCGTCGCCAGCTGTGCCGCTTTCACCTCAAAGCTGTTTTCCTGTGCTGCTTCGTTTAGGAAAGCTTTGTCTTGGTGCGACGCTTCAATGCGTTCGCGTGCTGTGCCGAAAGTTCCAAGCCGGTTATCTCCGACCGCGCCGCTCGGTTGCGGTGCCCCGTCCGGGTGCGCTGCGTTCGCCCCACTGTTGCCGTAGACTTGCGCGGTTCCAACGCTCACAGTCACCAGAGAGAACAGAAAAACCGCTGCCAACTTAGCGGAAACCCTTAAAAGTTTCATGTCCGGTTCACCGATTCACAGCGCGTATGCTACGCCCGCCGCCCGAAGCAACGCCACAGATTTTGCAGTGAAGAGCAGACACGCTGAGAAAGCCGCGGCGCGAGCGCAACGTTCGTACCCCGGGATGCGGGGGCGTCAGGCTTAATCGAGCACCTGCACGGCGCCCCGGCCC
>CAXTUV010000090.1:0-2905 GCA_964247445.1 uncultured Acidobacteriaceae bacterium
GTTCCCAAAAGCACACCCGCGACGATGGATCCGAACAGCAGCGGGCCTACTACGGCGAGTGTGTAGGTGGTCACGCGCGTAATGCGGGCCGCGACCGCATAGCCGGCCTCCTGCTGCGCCGCGGGCAGCTTTTCCATGCGGGCCTGCTGCGACGGGGATTGCGCGACGTTGTTGCGCGCCACCGTGCTCCAACCGACCCGCGTACCGATAGCCGTGGCATAGCCGAACCCGACCAGCGCCAAAAGCAGAAACGGCAGCCACCAACCCGTTCCCGCATCGAGGCGCGCGAATGCACGGGTAGGTGCGAGAAATGTATGCGCCACGCGAGAAAAGGGCGATGGCGCGCCCTTTTCTCGGTCAAACTCGGCAGACAGATCGGTCGCGGTCAGCACGGGCAGCCTCGCTTTCACGAAACGCCGCCAGTGTAGCTCTATCTCTATTCCCGCGCCATCTATTTGTTCGCAGGCTCCATGAAGCCTTTGTGCATGGCGGCCTGTACGCTGTCCGGCACCAGACCCATTACCGCGCCCTCGAGCTTAAGTTTGAGCGAAGCCGCATAGACATGCTCGTCGCCCGCGAACAACGCCTTCAAGCCCTGGCGCGCGACTTCATCCGGCTGATTCTCCTTCTTGCCTTCCGTGCCGACCTTTGTGTCGCCGGCTTGCGAAGCCTCAAAAAAGTTTGTGTCCACGGGGCCGGGCTGCAGCGCCGTTACGCTGATGCCCTTGTCCTTGAGCTCAAACCGCAGATTCTTCGCAAACTGCAGCACAAACGACTTCGACGCGCCGTACACGGACTCGTACGGCCCGAGCATTTCGCTGACGATCGAAGCCGTGAACAGAATTCGCCCTGTGCCCTTGCCGACCATCTGCTTCACCACGTGCTTTGCGATGTGTACCGTCGACATGCAGTTGACGCCGACGATCTCCATTTCCTGGTCGAGCGGCGTTTCCGAGAACGGGCCGCCCATGCCTAGGCCCGCGTTGATGCAGGCCACATCGAGCGTCCGCCCGGTCTGCTCCACCTTCCGCCACAAGTTGGTGCACGATTCCTGCTGACTCAGGTCGCCCGCATAGGAGCTGACCTCCACGCCGATCGCACGAAAATCCTGCTCTGCTTTCGCGGTCAAGTCCTGCTCCTTGCCCGCGATCACTAAGTCGTAACCGTCCTGCGCCAGCTGCGACGCCAGATGATAGCCGATACCGTTGGAAGCGCCGGTGACCAGCGCCAATCCCTTGCCTGCCATGCTTCACGCTCCTTTCCTCACTCTGATGCTTGGGCAGCGAGTCAAGGCCAAGGCCGAGTTCGGGGTTGTCATCCGCCTAAACTTACCGTTATTGCAGCATCGGCGGCTCTTCCTTCAACTCCTCGGGTGGAATAACGACCGCCGCCGCGACTTTGTCATCCGCGTCGAGGTTAAGCAGCCGCACGCCCTGCGTAGAGCGGCCCGCCGCCCGGATGGTCTTGGTGTCGATGCGGATGATCTTGCCATACTGCGAGATCACCATCAGCTCCGACGTTTCATCGACTAGCTGAATCGCGTTCACAGTCCCATTCTTCGTACTGGTCTTGAGGTTAATCACGCCCTTGCCGCCACGGGTTTGCAGCCGGTACGCGTCGACATCGGTGCGCTTGCCATAGCCGTTCGAGGTCACGGTCAAGATGAGCGAAGGTGCCTGCTTGCCATCCTCACCGGTCATGCGCTCGGCCGGAGTGACCGCGAGCCCGACAACATAATCCTTCTTCTGAAGGTCAATGCCGCGCACGCCGTAGGCCGGCCGGCCCATGGAGCGCACGTTCTGCTCCTCGAACCGGATGGCAAGCCCCTCGTGCGTCGCCAGGAACACAATCTGCTTGCCGTCGGTCAGCGAGACTCCGATCAGCTCATCCTCGTCGTCGATGCCGATCGCGATGATACCGCGCGCCATGACATTGCAGAAGTCCTTGAGCGGGGTCTTCTTAACCGTGCCGTTGCGCGTCGCGAACAGGATGTACCGGCCTTCCTCCTCAAGGTTGCGCACGGGCAGGATGTTCCGCACCTGCTCACCGGGTTGGAGCGCCAGAAGGCTCGCGATGGACTTGCCCTTGCCTGCCGCGCCCACATCTGGAATCTCGTACACCTTAAGCCAGTACACCCGGCCCTTGTTGGTGAAACAGAGCAGGTATGCGTGGGTCGAGTTGACAATGAGCTGCTGGACGAAGTCCTCTTCGCGGGTCTTCATGCCGATCCGCCCTACCCCGCCGCGCCGCTGTTGCCGGTAGGTGGAGATGGGCGTGCGCTTGAGGTACTGCGAGTGCGAGACGGTGACCGCGCCCTGCTCGTCGGCAATCAGGTCTTCGAGTCCGAGCTCCGCCGTTTCATCCAGGATTTCCGTCCGGCGCCGGTCGCCATACTGATCGCGTACCGCTTCCAGCTCCTTGACGATGACGCCGCGCAGCTTCGGTTCGCTCGCCAGGATTGACTCAAACTCCGCGATATTCGCGCGCACCTGGCCGAGCTCGTTCAAAAGCTCGTCGATGGAGATCTGCGTCAACCGGTACAGCTGCAAATCCAGGATGGCGTCGATCTGCCGATAGCTCAGGATCAAGCTAGCCGGGATGACTGTGACCCCGTCCGTCAGATACTTCGCCGGGTCGAGCTTGACGCCCTCAATTGCGTTACCGCGCACGGTGATGGTGCGGCCCGCAAAGAACTGGAACAGATTCTCACGCGCGTCAGCCCGGGAACTTGAGCCGCGGATAACGCGGATCACAGTATCCAGGTGGTCGAGCGAGATCTGGTAGCCGAGCAGGATGTGCTCGCGGTCGCGCGCTTTGCGAAGCTGAAACGCCGTGCGCCGCCGAACCACATCAACCCGATGGTCGATAAAGTAGCCGATCGCTTCATCCAGCGGCAGCTCTCGCG
>CAXTUV010000090.1:2915-9283 GCA_964247445.1 uncultured Acidobacteriaceae bacterium
TTGTTGACCACCGCGAGAAAGATCATGGAAAAGCTTTCCTGCATCTGCGTGTGCTTGTAAAGCTGGTTCAGCACAATCTGCACTTCCGCGCCGCGCTTCAGCTCGATCACGATCCGCATGCCGTCGCGGTCGCTTTCGTCGCGCACATCGCTGATGTCATCAACAACCTTTTCGTTCACTAGGTCGGCAATGCGCTTCTGTAGCGTCTTCGAGTTCACCTGATAGGGAATCTCGTTGATGATGATGGCTTGCCGTCCGCCGGAGATGTTCTCTGTGCTGACACGCGCGCGCATCAGGAAGCGTCCGCGGCCTGTGCTGTAGGCATTTGCGATTCCCGAGCGCCCGTAGATAAAGCCGCCGGTCGGGAAGTCCGGCCCTTGTACGTGTTCGAGCACCGCCGCGAGCCCGCCTTCCGGGTTCTTCACGAGTGAAATTGTCGCGTTCAGCACCTCGGTCAGATTGTGCGGCGGAATATTTGTCGCCATGCCGACCGCGATGCCGTTCGAACCGTTGACGATGAGATTGGGGATGCGCGCGGGCAGCACCGTCGGCTCAAAGGTCGACTCGTCGTAGTTCGGCGTGAAGTCGACTGTTTCCATGTCGATATCGGCCAGGAGCTCGCCGGCGAGCCGCATCATGCGAGCCTCGGTGTAGCGCATCGCCGCTGGGGGGTCGCCTTCGATGGAACCGAAGTTGCCCTGCCCGTCCACCAGCGGGTAGCGAAGAGAAAATGGCTGCGCCAGGCGCACCAGCGTGTCGTAAATCGCGGAATCGCCGTGCGGGTGGTACTGGCCCATCGCTTGGCCCACCACCTTGGCGCACTTGGTGTACTTCTTGTTGTATTGCAAACCCATCTCGTGGAGGGTGTACAAAATGCGCCTGTGCACGGGTTTGAGACCGTCGCGCACGTCGGGCAGCGCGCGCCCGATAATCACCGACATCGAGTAGTCGAGATACGACCGGCGCATCTCTTCTTCGAGGTTGATGGAGATCAGGTTGAAAGCGCCGGGCGCGCCTGGGGCATTGATGCCCGTCGCGGGCTCGCCATTGGGGGCCGCGCCGTTGGGGAGGGGAGATTGCGGGTCTTGATCGTCTGCCATAGGAGAAGGTCGCGCCGGGCATCATACAGGCGGTTCAGGACAGCCCAGGATGTAGTAAGCGCTTCTTCTATCTTAGCTGACGCACAGGCCCGCAAACCGACTGCCGCACAGGCATTTTCAGCCTACCTGAACCGCTACGCGACCGCGTCCAGCCCTTTCTTCTCGACCAGGGCCAACAGTTTGAGCGAGGCCCCGCGCGGGTGCTTTTCGCCGCGCTCCCACTTGCTCACCAGACCCGGGGTCGCGCCCAGGTAGGCGGCGAAAACTACCTGACTCACCTCTTCCCGGTCCCGGAGCGCGCGGATTCTTTCCGGCGGCATTTTGGAGATGGGGGTCAGACAAGCAGCGTCAAATTCGCGCATTGTTTTCTCGTCCATGCCGCCGCTTTTGTACAAACCTTCGGCTGTTTCGTGAATAGCCGCCATTACTTTGCTACGGTAAGTTCTCGCCATTTTCTTCCTCCCCGGCACCGATCACCCGAATCAGTTCCCCGTCCTCGATGCGTTTCCGCAACTCAGCAGCCGTGTAAGTCAAGATGATCTCAGCCAATTTCTGAAATCTTTCAAGCTCGTCGGGTTTGATATTTGATCGGTCCTTCTTTTCAAAACCGAACACGAAAACCGCACGGTCGCCTTTCCGAAACAACACAATGGACCGGGAGCCGCCGGACTTGCCCTCCCCAGGCCGGGCGATCCGCAGCTTGATGACCCCGCCGCCCAGGGCGGCATCAATCAAACCTCCCTCGGCCCGCTGCGCCGCCGTCCAAAGCTCTCTGTCGCCGATCCGGGCTCTTTTTGCGAAACGTGCGAATATCTTGCCGTTGTAAACCTTCACCGCTTTGGGCAAAGGCGTACTCACGCCATCAGACTAGCACTGAGTGCCAGCGCCACAAACGGAAGTCTATGCTCTCCCCGAGCGCCTGATGTGCCCGTAAGCCTGACTTCAAATCCAAAGCGGAGCAACGATAGCCTGCCAGGCTCCGCAACCATGTGCGCCCTTACCAGCAGGCCCGTACCTTCCCGGACACTCCCCCGTTCGCGCCATTGACCCCGCGCTATACTTTGTGCTGGAGACCTGCACAGATGGCCACTGTTCCCCAATTGCACGCTGAAGATATTACCGGAAATGATGATTTCGCGGCGCTTGAACAGCGCGTTGTGCGCATGGTTGAGCTGCTGCGCCAGGAGCGGCGCGAGCGCGCCCGCGCCGAGGAAAACGCGGCAACCCTGCAGCAGTTGCTCGACGAGCAAAGCGCGCAGCTTGGGCGGGTTGAGGACGAGCGCAACGCGCTCCACCGCGAGCGCGACGAGGTTCGTTCACGCGTCGAGCGGCTACTCGGGCAGCTGAACGACCTCGAATAAAGCACCTGACCTTTCCCTTCCTCAAAGGAGCTCCCATGCCGGGGTCCGACTCCGTGCTCACGCCGCAGCTGCATGGAAACGCGGTCACGGTTTCCATTTACGACCAGGTGTATACGCTGCGCGGGGAAGATCGGGAATGGATCGAACGCCTAGCCGAGCTGGTCGACGCGAGAATGCGCGCCGTCGCGGCGCACGGATCCACGGTCGACTCGCTTCGTGTCGCTATTCTCGCCGCTCTCAACCTTGCCGACGACCTAGTGATTGCCCAGAACCGTTGCAAGGATCTGTCCGGAGTCGAGCAGTCGCACCGAACACGCGCCCACTCGCTCGCCGGCCTGCTCGACACGGTCTTGGACGGCGGGCTGATTGAGGACGTCCCGGTCCGAAAAGCCGGGTGAGCTTTCCGTGCATCCGGGGTGCCTGTTCCCGCGTCTTATCCGGCATGCTTACTTTGGTGTAGGTGGGGGGCTTGCCAAGCGCGCCAACCCCGTCTAGCATCCGAATCAGCGAGACTTGCCCTGCAAAGCAGGTAGAGTGGGTCAAGCCGGTTGAACCTATAATTCATTGAACAGGGAGCTCGACTCGACAATTGGTTCGGTGTGCAGTGTCCGCCAGTCCGGAATGCCTAAAGAACCACGGAGAGTTCCCACCGTCTTAGGACGGGTTCACCGGCCAGCCCATGTACGGCCCCGCGGGGCAAGCCTTGTGCATATGCAGGTAGAAACTTAGTGCCTTGATGAAAGGCATCTTTCTAATTCCTCTCGTTCCGGCACACCGCTGTTCGGCATGTTTACGCTGTACCTCGCGGCAAGCTGTATCGGAGCAGATAAAAACCGGCGCGATCGCCCGCACCCGAAACCCTGAAGCGCGCAGGGTTTTGACCTGCGGCGTCCCATGTCGTTCCTCCAGCAGGCTCAGCACAAACTCCCGGCCGGAGGCGTCGACCTTCAAGAAATCGGCCGCTGTTTATGCGGTCGAAACCTGCCCGTGTCGTACTTCATTTCGGGTGATAGAAGATCGGCTTGCACAGTACCTCACGCTTACCCGGCAATCACCTCAGCCGCGAACCGCTCCATTTCTTCCATCTGCGGCGACATCTGGAGGAGAACCAGCTCGCAGCCGACCTCCTCAAACGCGCCCAGCTGCGCCTTGACCTGCGCGGGCGTCCCGACCAACCCCGACTGCAGCCCGCGGTTCGTCACCGAATAGTCCTCAAGCGACACCTTCCGGTCCAGCTTCGAGCCGGTGATCCACTGCTGGTAGTTATCGTAGCCTTGCGCGGTTTGGCGTACGTCGGTGATGCGGATGACTTCCTTTTGCGCGGCTTCAGCGGTCTCGCGCACCACCGCGTAGCCAGCCACGCCGAAGACCATGGGCGGGAGCCCGGTTTTCTCGCGGCGCGCGCGCATGTCAGCGATCTTCTCGCCCACACGCGAGGGCGGATCGCCGTGCATCAAATACGCGTCGCATTTTTGCGCGATGAGATTCTTCGCGGTTTCGCTTTCGCCGCCCGCGTAGATTGTGGGCCTCGGCGCGCGAACAGGTTTCGGACTGAGCAGGTTGTCGTCAACCCTGTAGTAGGAGCCCGCGTAGGAAAACCCCTGCTCGCGCCAGCAGCCGTCCACCACGTCCAGCCACTCGTTGGTGCGCGCGTAGCGGTCATCGTGTTGGTCAAAATGAATGCCGTACTTCGTCGCCTCATCCGCCCACCAGCTCGACACCACGTTGAGGGTGAGCCGTCCGCCTGAAATTTGATCGATGTTCGCGGCCTGCTTGGCGAGCAGCGCGGGATTGTGGAAGGTCGGCCGCACCGCGACCATAATCTCCAGCGTTTCCGTCACTGCGGCCAGCGCCGCCGCGGTCGACCACGCATCGAGCGACGGCGCGCCGGCACCCTTAATGTCGTTCAGGTTCAGCTCGGCGATTAGCGAAAGGTCATAGCCGAGGGCTTCGGCGCGCTGCGCCAGGCGTTTGACGTAAGCCCAGCTCGCCTCCATTCCCTCGTCTTCAACATTGCGCAGCCAGCCGCCGAAAACAGGCATCCAGAAGCCGTAGCGCACTAGCGTACCTCCGCGAGTTGGCGCACGTCGTTTTCGACGTGCCACCGCGCTGCATCGGCCTTTTCCTGCTCCACCACCAGCCAATCCACCAGCCGCACAAACGGGTCGAAGCCGACAACATTCACCCCATCGGCAACGAAGTTCGAAAGCGCATTGATGTCGTAATAGAGCGGCTCGGCGGCATCTCCGTCGCGGTCGTCCAGCATGAATTCAACCCCGCCCAGCTCAACCCCGGCCGCCTCCATGATGCGCTCTACATCCGCGATAACCCGCGCCGGCGGCTCGTAGCCCTCGACCCGGATGCCCGATTTCGGAGCGTCCAGCGCGCAGGCCGCCCGGTTCAACTCCACCCCGGCTGTTGTTCGGCAAATGTCCGCGGGGCACAAATCGAAGGTTTCGCCGGTCGTGTGGACCTTGATCGCGTACAGGAACTTACCGTCCAGCACCTCACAGCGCACGATATACCCACCGCGCGCCGGGATGAACTCCTGCACCAAACCGGTCGAGTCCAGGCCCAGGTGAAAGCTCCCCACCTCCGCAGCTGCCGCGAGTTCTTCGCGCGCGTCGAACCGGACCACGCCCGCGCCCGAGCCGCCGATATTGGGCTTGACCACGACGGGGAAGCGCAGGCCTCCGGTCGCCTCCGCGGCCTGGGATGTGCGATGAATGACCCGCGCCTTTGGATAACGCAGCCCGAGCGAGTCAAGCAGGCTTAACTGCGAAGCCTTGGAAAGCTCGGACCGAAACGCGCGCGGACCATTGATGACCCGCACGCCGCGCGATTGGAGGTGATCCAGGTAGCCGAGCGTATAGAAGATTTGGTCGCCGTGTTCGCGGTTCCAAGCCGACGGGCTCATGCGGTTCACGACCAGCGCATAGCGCTCCTCCGGCCGGTCCTCGATCGCGTAGCGGTGCGCTACCGCGTCGATCTTCTCGTAGGCAACACCGCGCCGGTCCAGCTCGGCGAAAAGCGGCTTGAACCAGTGGGGCTGCTCATAATAAATTCCGATCGGCTTGGGCATCGAATCTCCGGAGTTCATCAAGTTATGCGCTTCGGCCACAAGTGTCATAGGTGCAGCTACGCCGAACGGGAAAAGGGCAAAAGCGTGCCATTGTTGATCTGCCGTTGTTCCAAACTGAATCTTTACACTATCTTCCGGGGCTGTACTCATCGTGCTCCGACAGTACCGTTAGATCTGCCCCGGTCCAAAACACACCCTTACCCCTCCGCCTCCACCAGCACCTTGACGTGCGCGGTCACCTCGCGGTGCAGGCGCACGGGCACCAGGAACTCGCCCAGCTGCCGCAGCGGTTCGGGCAGCTGAATCTTGCGCCGGTCGGTCGCGAAGCCCTTGCTTTCCAAAGCTTGGGCGATATCGACCGAAGTCACCGAACCGAACAGCTGCTCGTTTTCGCCGACCTTGCGCGCAAAGGAGAGCGACAGCGCTTCGTACGGTGCTACCTGCTTTTCAGCTTCCGTCTTTTCGCGGGCCGAGCGGCGCAGCGCCGACTGCTGCATCTGCTCGATCACCGCCTTGTTGGCGGCGGTGGCCTGCATGGCTAGCTTGCGCGGCAGCAGGTAGTTCCGGCCGTATCCGTCGGCTACCTTCACTACATCGCCGCGGCGGCCCAGGTTGTCTACTTCTTCCTTCAGAATCACTTCCATTTGCTCTGGCTCCCGGGTGGTTTAGTAGCGCGCCGCAAACGGCAGCAGGGCGATGTTGCGGGCCTGCTTGATGGCGCGGGTCAGGCGTCGCTGGTGCGTGGTGCACACGCCGGTTAGGCGGCGGGGCGTGATCTTGCCACGCTCGGCCACGAACTGCTGGAGGAGGCGCACATCCCGGTAC